>DAISIS010000035.1:0-19518 GCA_036821925.1 Pirellulaceae bacterium | reverse complement strand
GGGCAAACCGCACCGGTTGACGGCCGTGGTTGACATCGACGGCACCGGGTATCGCGTGATGGGGCAAACCCCGGCGGCGCTGGCCCCGATGTCTCAGACGCACCTGTGTGTGGCTCCGACACAAACGGCCTACACGTTTGCGGCCGCCGGGGTTGAAGTGAAGCTCACTTTCCTCACACCGGCGCTGCCGGACGACCTGGACCTGCTGTCGCGCCCCGTCACGTATCTGCTATGGGACGTCGCGCCGACCGATGGTGCGGCTCACCACGTCAAACTGTCGTTTACCGCCTCGGGCGAGCTGGCCGTCAACACGCCGGACCAGCTGGTGGAAGGTTCGATCGAGCAATGGCCGGGGGTGACGGCCGTGAAGATCGGCTCGACGGACCAGCCGATTCTGGCTCAGCACGGCGATGACATCCGCATCGACTGGGGGTATCTGTATGTGGCGGTGGCAAGCGACGACCGGTCGACGCAGGTGTCGCTCGGGCCCGGCCCCAGTCGCGGCCCGGGCGGGACGGTCGGGGCAGGAGTCGTGATGGATTTCGGGCGGCTGGAGGGCAAGCCGGCGTCGCGCTGGCTGCTGCTGGCCTACGACGACCTGTATTCGATCCAGTACATGGGGCGGAACCTGCGTCCTTATTGGCGCCGCAGCGGGTGGGAGGCCTCGGACCTGCTGCAGGCGGCAGTGCGAGACGTGCCGGCGCTGCGTCAGCGGTGCAGCGATTTCGACGAGGAGCTGCTGGCGGATCTGACACGCGCAGGCGGTGACCAGTATGCAGCGCTAGCGGCGCTGGCGTATCGCCAGTGTTTTGCCGCAGGCAAGTTCGTGGCAGATGACAACGGCCAGCCGCTGCAGTTTTCCAAAGAGAATCACTCGGGCGGCTGCATTGGCACGTCGGACGTGTTCTACCCCATGTCGCCCCAGTTCCTGCTGTTCGGTCCGACGTTGGCCAAGTCGTTCCTGGTCCCGTTCATGAACTACGCCGCTTCGGCGCGCTGGAAGTTCCCCTTCGCGCCCCACGACCTGGGCCAATACCCACATGCCAACGGCCAGATGTATGGCGGTGGGGAACAGACGGAAGAGAACCAGATGCCGGTCGAAGAGAGCGGGAACCTGCTGATCCTGATGGCCGCCATCGCTCAGCTCGAAGGGCATGCCGATTTTGCCGGACTGTACTGGACGCAGCTTGAGCGCTGGGCCGACTATCTCCGGAACAAGGGTTTTGACCCTGCCAACCAGCTGTGTACCGACGACTTCGCGGGGCACTTGGCCCACAACGTGAATCTGAGCGCCAAAGCGATCTGTGGTCTGGGGGCGTTCGGCCGCTTGTGCGTTCTGCGGGGCGACAGCGCACGGGCCGAGGAGTACCAGTCGCTGGCACGGGAGTACGCGGCCCAATGGATCACAGCGGCCGATGATGGCGATCATTTCCGCCTGGCGTTCGACCTCCCCGGCTCGTGGAGCCAGAAGTACAACCTGGTCTGGGATCGGCTCCTGGGACTCGAACTGTTCCCCGACGAGGTATTGCGCAAAGAGCTGGACTACTACAAGCGGATCCAGAACCGCTACGGCTTGCCGCTGGACAATCGCAAGGCCTACACCAAGCTGGATTGGATTCTCTGGACGGCCACGCTGACGCAGGACCGCGCGGATTTCAGCGCGCTGGTGGATCCCGTGATGGCGTTCGTCAACGAGACGCCGGACCGCATGCCGCTGACGGACTGGTACGAGACCGACACGGCGCGTCGCACCGGGTTCACGGCGCGGCCGGTGGTCGGCGGCGTCTTCCTGCAGATGCTCTATGACGAGTCTGTCTGGGGCAAGTACGCCCAGCGCGACAAGACCCGGGCGGCCAACTGGGCCCCGCTGCCAGCGCCGCCGCGTTAAGGCGCCAGGTCCCGCGTGGCCAGTTCACGGAACTCCTGCCAGCGGGCCTCCCAGACCTGCTGGAGTTCCTGCACCTTGTCCGGATACTCGCCCGCCAGATTGACGGACTCCGCACGGTCCTTGTCCAGATCGTAGAGTTCCCACTCTGGCTGCTGGTTGTCCGCCACGAGTTTCCAGTTGCCGACCCGGACGGCGCGGTTGCCCTCGTGCAACCACCACAGGTACTCGTGCGCAACGCTGTTGTCGGTCGCGAACGCGGGCACCAGGCTCTGGCCGGGCGGAGCGGGCACGCTCGCACCGTTCCACGAAGTGACCGGTGCGATCCCCGCGGCGTCCAGGACGGTGGGTACCACATCGATCACGTGGCCGGGGTTGTGCCGCAGGGTCCCGGCGGCCGTGATCCTCTGGGGCCAGTGCACGATCAGGGGGGTGGCGATGCCGCCTTCATGGACCCAGGTCTTGTGCCGCCGCAACGGCGTGTTCGCGCAGGTGGACCAGCCCGGTCCGAGACAGAGGTACGAAGCGGCGGATCCAGGCGGGGCGTGGGGATCGTGGCCGTCTCCCCGCACCATGATCTCGGCGCTCGCCCCATTGTCCGACAGAAACAGGATCAACGTGTTCTCGAACGCTCCCATCTCGCGCAGCTGCTGGAGGATCCGGCCGATTTCCTGATCCATCCGGTCGACCATGGCCGCGTGCACCGCCATCTTGGCGGCCTGGAACGCGCGCTGCGCTTCGGTCAACTCGCTCCACGGCACCGGCCGGTTGATTTCTCCGGCGCCGAGTGTGGCCAGCGCCTCCGGGAAATCGTAGGGCGGTCCCACCTCGCGTTCCGGGGCTGCGAGACCACACTGCACAATGCCCATATCGCGCATGCGCTGCCACCGCAGCTCCCGCATCTGATCCCAACCTGCGATGTACTTGTCGCGGTAGCGGGCGATATCCTGCTCGAGAGCGTGCAGGGGGAAATGCGGCGAGGTGAAGGCAACATACTGAAAGAACGGCTGTCCCGCATGCTCCGCAGCATGCGCGCGCAGACATTTCACCGCGTGATCGGCGATCGCAGTCGTGACGTAGTATCTCGAGTCGCGTGCCACGGGCGGCAGCGCTACACCGTCCTCGGTGTGATGCTTAGGATGGAACAGCCGGTCGTGATCGTGCAGACAATACGAGTGGTCAAAACCGTTCTTGACCGGCTCCCCGTCGATGTGCCACTTGCCGGAGTGATAGGTCCGGTATCCGTGAGGTTTGAGCATTTCGGGCAACAGCGCTGCCCAGGCGGGGCGCGTGCCCCCACCGCCGCTCTTTGGCACGCCCGGCACGGTATCCCGGCGGATCTGTTGCGCATAGTAGCCGGTCAGCAGAGCGCCGCGCGTGGGCCAGCACCGGGCTGTGTTGTAGAACTGTGTGAAACGCAGTCCGTGCCTGGCCAGTGCATCCAGATGCGGCGTCTCGATGTCCCCGCCGTAGCAGCCGAGGTCCGAGTACCCCATGTCATCGGCCAGCAGGATCAGTATGTTGGGACGTGTCGCCGGCCCCTCCGCACCGCCCACGCTCGCAGCCGACACCCAGCACAACAGCCACGCCCCGGCCAGAATCGGAAGGATCCGGCCGCCACACAGGCGACTGGTCGCCGAAGCGCGCGTGCACGCACGCCTGTATAGAGCACTGTTATGCACAGTTGACCCTCTCTCGCCGTTGGGCAAATGCGGTTAACATGTCCAGAAGCTCAGACGTCCCGAAGCCCAGAAGCCCAGAAGCTCGGATAGGAGTTGCCCTTAATATGAGAACCCCTTTGACCGCCGTCAACCGACAGCTTTGCCTGGTTGGGATATGTGCCCAGCTTGTGCTCGCCGCAGTGGTTTCGCAGGCCGATGCAGCTCCCCAAGTGCGCGATCCCGGCGCGGCCGTTGCCATCCTGGCGGACGACCTGCCCGGGTGCGACCGCGCGTATGTAGCTAAGCTCATGACCGGACTCGGCGAGGCCGGGTTCGCTGTGCAGCCCCTGTCGGCTGCGCAGGTCTGCGATCCCCAGACGCTGTCCCCCGAGAAGTTCTTCCTCTACGTGATCCCGCAGTGCCGGACCTATCCGGCAGCGGGCCTGGACGCGCTGGCGGCATTCGCCAGTGGCCGCGGACACGTGCTCTTTCTCGGCGGCCCGCTGCTGGACGATCCGGTCTGGTCCGCGGAGACCGGCTGGTTCAATCGTGCGGCCGTGGAGGCCGCCAAACGCAGCGCGGTACCGCAGCACGCGCCGCTGGCAGGCCCGGCGCTGAACCCCGCCCTCTGGCAGCACGCGAGCAGCGATCCGGCCGCAGCCGGATCGTGGGAGGTCCGCCCGGAGGGACCGCAGAGGCAGCCCTGTTTCTGCTACTGGACACAGAACCTGACGAACTGGGATGGGTACATGTCTCCCGACATCCCGCAGCTGTTCGGCCCGGAGCACACGCTTTTGAGCATGCAGGTCAAAGGCGGTCCGTCGACGCCCCAGCTGGTCGTAGAGATCCAGGAGCAGGACGGATCACGCTGGATGGCCGTCGTCGACATCGCCTCGCAGTGGCAACGGGTGGCGCTGGACGCGCGCGACTTCAAGTACTGGATCGACTCCCCCACGCGTGACAAGCGCGGTGGGTCCGGGGACCAGCTGCAACCTGCGCAGGCGCGCCGCATCGGCTTTCAGCTCGCGTTCTCGCACACGTCGGCGGTAGCGCCGGGCGAGCATCGTTTCTGGCTGGCAGATCTCGGAACGTGCGAGCATCCAGTGAAGCAACTCGCTGCGATGGTGCCACCTGCGGACAAGACGCTCGAGACGATCCTGCCGCGCTACAAAGTCTACCCTGTCGACGAGCCGGTCACGCTGCGCGCGGGTGCGCATCCGTGTGCGCCGGACGTCACACAGTGTCCGGCGGCCACGGATCTGGTCTGTGGCATCCCGCGGACCATGGGCCGCGGTTTTTCGCGGGACCAGAAATGGCGCTTCCTGCCGCTGGTGGACGCCGTCGCGCAGGACGGCCGCGCGCGCGGCCATGCGGCCTGGCTGCTGCTCAACCACGCTCCGCCCTACGCGGGCAGCGTGTTCGCCTGCCTCGGCGTGAATGACCCCGCATTCCTCCACACGCCGGCCGCGCTGGCGCTGGTTCAGTCGCTGGCCTCACGCCTGCGTACCGGCGTCTTCCTGCGGGAAGCTGGCGCTGAACACTTTGCCTACTGGCCGGGAGAGGCGATCCAGCTGGGCGCGGACGTGCAGAACCTCGGCCTCGCCCGCCAGTCGGTGGTACTGCGCATGATGGTGCGCGATGCGGAGGACAATGTCGTCTTGTCTGAGACGACCGCACTTGATCTGCCTCCGCGCGAGAATCATCGCTGGGAGAAACTCAGCATAACCGCCGGCGCGCCCGGTTCGACGTACCGCGTCTCCACTGCGCTGCTTCACGAGAGCACCGTGCTGGACCAGATCGAGCACGAGATCCATGTGCTCGACACGGCCGCTCCGGCCCAGGACCAGTTCCTGACCGTCCGGGGCAACAACTTCTACCTGGGCGATCATCCCTGGTATCCGGTGGGGGTGAACTTCTGGCCACTCTACGTGTCGGGCATGCACCACGAGGACTACTGGGCCGGGTGGCTGCAGCGGCGTTACTACGATCCGGCGCTGGTCGAGGAGGACCTGGAGCGCATGGCAGCGATCGGGATCAACCTGGTGAGCATCCAGTCGCCCGATCCGAAGTTCTACCGGAACCTGCTCGACTTCATCTGCCGGTGCCGCAAGCACGATATCTACGTGAACCTGTACTGCGGGCTGGCGTCACCGCTGGCGTTTCGCGAGAAGGAGCTGCGGGACTTCCTTGCCACCGCCCGTCTGGCCGACAACCCGACAATCATGGCTTACGACACCATCTGGGAGCCGGGCAACTACGTGTTCCAGGGGGATCGCCGCGCCGAATGGGATGAGGCATGGCGTGAGTGGGTCGTGGAGCAGTACGGGAGCCTGGAGGCCGCCGAAGCCGATTGGGGAGTTGCCGGTCGTCGTGACGCCGAGGGGCGATTGATCTCGCCCCCCGATGAGCACTTCAGCAACGACGGACCCTGGCGCACGATGATGGCCGCCTATCGCAGGTTCATGGACGATCTAACCAGCAGCCGGTGGAACCGTGCCCACCGCAGGCTGCGTGAACTGGACCCGAATCATCTGGTGAGCTTCCGCCAGGGGAACACGCTGCCCCACGACTTCGTCTTCACCGGCACCCCCAAGCACATTGACTTCATCTGTCCGGAAGGGTATTCGATTCCGCCAACCGACGACGGTTACTACGCGGCCGGCTTCATCACGAAATACGTGCACTTCACCACTGGTGGCAAACCGATCGTCTGGTCCGAGTTTGGCCAGAGTGTGTGGAATGCCGCGACGATGAGTCCGTCAAGCGCGCGGATTGACGAAGTGTCCAAATACCACGAGATGTTTTACAGGATGGCACTCGAGAGCGGTGCCAACGGAACGATCCCCTGGTGGTGGCCCGGCGGATACCGCGAAGGCGAGCGCAGCGATTTCGGCATCGCCAATCCCGACGGCTCACCGCGCCCGGCCGCACAGCTCATTGCCCAATACGGACCGCAACTCAAGTCGGCCCGCCAGTGGCCCGCTGCAACCGTATGGTTTGACATGGATCGCGATGCGCACGCCGGCGGTTACTGGTACGCCAGCTTCCACAGCGGACGCGACGCCTACCGGCGTGCCGTGGAGGCAGGCGAGCAGCTGGGCATTCGCACCGCCGGCTCGGGGACGACGTCGGCCAACACACCGCTGGTGGCGGTCGGCAACCGGCCGTGCACCGGAAAGAATCCGCCCAAGTACCTGAACGCCGAGTTCAACTGGCTGCTCGTCCAGGACGCCGAGGGGCAGTGGACAGAGGCCACAGACGGCCGCCGCATCGCCGTCTCCGCGACTGGCCCCATCAAAGCGCGCGTCTGTGTGGGCAACACGCAAGAGGCGACCTGGCTGGCGCCCCGGGGAGCTGCCGCCGCAGTTGGGGAGGTCAGCCTCCAGACGACCGATGACTCCGCACTGCAGGGCCGCTGGTCGCTGCCGGCGGACACCCGCTATCTGGCCGACGCCGATTTCGGCGAGATCACACTGGCCGACGGTCTCGAGCAGCCAGTCCAGGTGGAGCTCCGCATGGCCGTCGAGGGGCGCACCGGGTTTGGCGAGAAACGGACCTTTACACTGCACCCCCGCTAATGCCGGGTCCCGCAAAGAGGTTGCACGATTGTCCGGACACCCGACCTGACGCGTTTCCCTCTCCCGCTTGCGCAGGGTGAGGGTGTTCGCCACGGCTGCACGGCAGGCCCCTCCACCCTGACCCGCTCCCCCCGGGAAGACGAGTGGCCGATCCAGTACACTGTGGTCACACTATGTTCGGTTCCTGCCCATGTCTCGTATCACACCCACATGAAAGGGCTCACCATGGCACGCCTCCATCGGTTCGTTCCCGCACTGATCGTCGCCGTCCTCGTCATAGCCTCCAGCGCGCTGGCGGACGATGACAAGGGCTGGGTCTCGCTGTTTGACGGCAAGTCGCTAGACGGCTGGAAGGTCAATGAGAATCCCGCATCGTTCTCGATCCAGGACGGCCAGCTGGTCGTCAACGGCGAACGCGGCCACCTGTTCTATGACGGCAAGGTGGCCGACCACAATTTCAAGAACTTCGCCTTGAAGGTCGAGCTGATGACGACCCCCGGATCCAACTCGGGTATCTACTTCCACACCAAGTACCAGGAGTCCGGCTGGCCTGAGATCGGCTACGAGGTCCAGGTCAACCAGACGCACGGCGATCCGAAAAAGAGCAGCGGGTTGTACGGCGTCCAGGACGTCATGGAGGCGCCGGCCAAGGACAACGAGTGGTATACGCAGGAGATCATTGTAAAGGGCAAGCGGATCGTCACCAAAGTCAACGGCAAGACGCTGGTCGACTTCACGGAACCGGACGGCGTGGAGGGTGGCCGCAAACTGTCAAGCGGCACCTTCGCCATCCAGGCCCACGATCCCAAGAGCAAGGTGTTCATCAAGAGCATCAAAGTCAAGGTGCTGGAAGACTGAGCCCCCGATGTCGTGCCCCCGACGTAGCGCCCGGACGGAGCGCACGTCCGGATTAGCGTCTGCCAGTTTCGTACCCGCACCGCCGGGCGGATGGCCTGATCCGCCCGGCGGCGGGCGCTGTCACCTGAACAGTTGGGGCAGGACCTCGGCCAGGTACTTGCGCCAAACAGCCCACTCATGCCCTCCGGCGGTGAGCCGATAGACGTGGCGGATCCCTTTGTCGGCGAGCCACATGCGAAACTGCTCATTGCGCTCGAGCAAAAAATCGTCCTTGCCGCAGCCGACCCAGAGCAGTTTCAGCCCGTCGTTCGTTGCCGATACCTGCTCCAGCAGACTGGCATACTCCCGATCCATGTCCCCGACAGGGGTGGCGGAGCTGAATCCGGCGATCCACGCGAAGCGGTCCAGATGCTTCAGTCCGATGTGCAGTGACTGGCCGCCGCCCATGGAGAGCCCGGCGATGGCGCGGTGCGTGCGATCGTGTTCCAGGCGATACGCAGATTCCAGCAGCGGAACGAGGTCCTGCAGGAGATCCTCTTCCATCGCCAACCGGTTCGGCGTGGCATAGTCATCGAACGAACCGTTCCGCGGCAGTGGCAACGGGTGTCCGTACGGCATGGCGATGACCAGGGGCACGACCTGGCCCTGCGCGATCAGGTTATCGGCGATCCAGTGAGCGTGTCCGGCCTCCAGCCAGGCCGACTCATCGTCACCGTATCCGTGCAGCAGGACCAGCAGGGGATAGCGTTGCGTCCCGTCTGCGCGATAGGCGGGCGGCGTATAGACATAGACGCCGCGCTGGCAGCCGGCCGTTTGCGAGTCGTACACGTGGTGGTGAACGACCCCATGCGGCACGCGCTGCTGCTCGTGCAGCAGCGGAGGATCACCGGGCACTTCGACCAGACTGTCGACTGCGAGCCATTTCTTGACATGCCGATTGTGCGGATCCGTCACAACCGCTCCGTCCACGGAAAACGTATAGCTGTACAATTCAGGCGCGAGCGGGCCGATGGTCACTTCCCACACACCACCGGCACTCTTGGCGAGCGGCTGCGGCTCCATACCGGCCAGCCCCTGGACCAGCACTGTGTCGGCCTGGGGCGCCTCGAGGCGAAACGTGATCGTTCGATCGGCATGCACTTCCGGCGATACAACCTGTCCGAATAGCTCCTGTTCCACGACACCCCCCTGACTCACCACGATCCCAAAAGCGACCAGCACAACAATGCGGTACATGATGTGGGCGATCCTGTGTTGGACATTCTGCAGCTGATACACGCAGGCCGTCAATTTGCCCCCGGACGGCCGGATCCATTTTTCACGACCTTCGTGTGCCGTACAATGGGCTGTTGACGAGTGCGGTGTTTCCGCACAAGCTGCACACCTTGATCTGTCCACCACCTGCCGCGACGAGGTTCTGCCATGTCCACACGTCGATCGCCCTGGCCGCTCTTGCTGACAGCTCCCCTCCTGCTGCTGGCCAGCGGCATCCCCGCGGCTGCACTGGCTGACACGAAAACGGCTGACGCGAAGACACTGGTGTCGTTTGCCGCAGGATTCAACGCCGACGCGCTGGCCGTCCAGGACGCGCGGCCCACGATCGTATCGTCCGGCGAGGGTTCCGTGCTCCAGGTGGCCACAGGTCATGCGGCGCCCTGGCCAGGCATCACGATCCAGGCGCCCGGCGGCGGCTGGGATCTCTCGGCGTTCGCGCAGATCGACCTGACCGTGAAGAACGTGGCGGCCCAGCCGGTGCAGGTGCACCTGCGCGTCGATTGCCCGGGCGGCGATGGAGCGCAGAACAGTGTGACCGGCAACGTCGTGCTCGAGCCGGGCGAGACGCGGCAACTGAGCGTGCCGTTGCGGCGCAGGCTGCCAGCACAACTGGCGGAGCAGCTGTTCGGCATGCGTGGTTTTCCGGGCGGTTACGTCAAAGAAGGCGGACTGGACGTGGCCCGGATCACCCAGCTGATCGTGTTCCTGAACCATCCCACCACAGACAGCACGTTCCAGCTGGGCGATATCCGGGCCACCGGCACACACGCAGAGGAAGGTTGGGTGTCGTTGGCGCCGGACGAGTTCTTTCCGCTGATCGATCGGTTCGGCCAGTTCCGGCACAAAGACTGGCCCGGCAAGACGCATTCCGACGAGGAACTCCACGTGGCGCTCGAGCAGGAACTGGCGGACCTGCAGGCACAGCCAGGGCCGGCCGACTGGAATCAGTACGGCGGCTGGGCGGCGGGACCGCAGCTGCCGGCAACGGGCTTCTTCCACGCCACGAAGCACGCCGGCAAGTGGTGGCTGGTCGATCCCGAGGGGCGGCTGTTCTGGTCGCACGGCGTCGACTGTGTCGGGTTCGGGAACGGGACTACGCCCATCACCGATCGCGAGTTCTACTTCGCCGAGCTGCCGGATGCCGGTTCGCCTGCGGCCAGCTTCTACGGGACCGGCTCCTGGGCGCCACACAACTACTACGAGAACAGAGGGGAGTATCGCACATTCAACTTCCAGACTGCGAATCTGCTCCGCAAGTTCGGCGAGGACTGGGCGCAGCAGGCTGCCGACATCGCCCACCGCCGCTTGCGGGCCTGGTCGATGAACACGATTGCCAACTGGTCGGACGCGCGGATCTACGCACTGCGCCGCACCCCGTACGTCGTGTCGGCGGGCAGCGGCGGCGCCAAGCCGATTGAGGGCAGCACGGGATACTGGGGCAAGTTCCCCGACCCGTTTGACCCGTCATTCCGCGCCGCGCTCGAACGCCGCATGGAGAGTGAGCGTCGCGCGTCGGCCGGCGACCCGTTCTGTATCGGCTACTTCGTCGACAACGAGCTGGGCTGGGGGGACGAGCTGTCGCTGGCCAACGCCGCCCTGGCCTCGCCGCCCCAGCAGGCGGCGAAGCGCGTCTTCCTGGCTGATCTCGAGCAGAAGTACGGGACGATCGACCGGCTCAACGCAGCGTGGGGCACTGCTCACGCTTCCTGGCAGGCGCTTCTGGACCACCGCTCGCCCCCCGACGCGACGCGCGCACGCGCGGAGCTGCAGTCGTTCTACACGCGGATTGCCGAAGAGTACTTCCGCATCTGCCGCGAGGTTGTCAAGCAGGTCGCCCCCGACCAGCTCTACCTCGGCTGCCGCTTCGCCTGGGTCAACGATCGCGGTGCCCAGGCGGCTGCCAAGTACTGCGACGTCATCGGGTACAACCTGTACGAAACCGACGTCAGGAACTTCCGCTTGCCCCCGGGGCTGGATCGGCCGGTGATCATCGGTGAATTCCACTTCGGCGCGCTGGATCGCGGGATGTTCCACACCGGACTGCGTCCGACGGCCAGTCAGCAGGCCCGCGCGGATGCCTACCGCAGTTACGTCACCGGGGCGCTGAACAATCCCTGCCTCGTGGGCACGCACTGGTTCCAGTACAGCGACCAGGCGACGACCGGCCGCGGCGATGGGGAGAACTATCAGATTGGATTGGTCGACATCTGCGACCGGCCCTATCCCGAAACGATTCAGGCGGTGCGCGAAGTGGGAGCGCAGATGTACCGCACACGGCTCGACGCCCCCTGAGCGCCGAACGGGAGCTCGGACCAGGTCGGCTGCCGCTCCGCGAACGCGCGTGCTTTCGCGGAGCGGCGCCAGCTTGGGACCAATACAGTTGCCTCTACAGATCCACGTTGAGCTTCTCCCACACCGACTCGTCCTCGGCGATCTCCTGCGTCTTGAGGTGGGGATAGGTGCGGAAGAGGAAGTAGACGAGCGGCACGATGCCCAGCACGATGATCACTGTGTCGGGGATCATCCGCAGCTGGCCCAGGAGCGCCACGTTGGGCCGTTCGAAAAACGACGCGTCGCGCGCCACCCACAGGCCCTCCGAATAACTGGTCCACGCCTGGAGGATCCCGACCGGGAACAATGTGAACAGGGTCATCACCAGCAGGCCGACATTGAGGCCCCAGAAGGAGACGGCCAGCAGCCGATCGTTCCAGTGCTCGCGCCGCACCAGGCCGCGCCAGGAGAACAGCAGCAGCGAGATCGACAACATGCCATACACGCCAAACAAGGCGCCGTGGCCGTGGTTGACGGTCAAGTACGTCCCGTGTTCGAAGTAATTGACGATCGGCAGGTTGATCAGGAACCCGAACACGCCCGCCCCCAGGAAATTCCAGAAGGAGCTGGCGACCAGGAAGTACATCGGCCAGCGGTAGGGGAAATCGCGCCCTTCCGCCCGGATGGACTTGTATTCCAGCAGCCCGCGGACGACGAGTCCGAACAGCGGTACGGGCTCCATCGACGAAAACACCGCACCGATCGCCAGCCACATCGACGAACCGCCGTACCAGAAGTAATGGTGCGCGGTCCCCAGGATGCCACTCAGGAACACCAGCGCCGCGGTGAAGTAGGCCACGCGCAACGCGGCCGTCGCTGACACCAGGCCCATGGCAACCATCAGCACCGCAATCACCGCCGTCCCGAAGAACTCGAAAATGCTCTCCACCCAGATGTGCACCACGAACCAGCGCCAGTAGTCAGCCACCGTGATGTGGGTGCCGCGGCTGAAGAGCAGTCCGAAGGCGAAGAAGAACACCACCAGGATGGCCGAGAAGACATAGAAGGTCACCAGGGCTCTGAAGTCCGGATCCTTGAACTTCGCGTTACTGATCCCCACCGCCCGGTACACGATCACCAGCCAGAAGACCAGTCCGATGAGCAACAGGATCTGCCAGAACCGGCCCAGTTCAAGATACTCCCAGCCCTGATGGCCGAACCAGAACCACAAGTTGCCCAGCCCGCCGTAGATGCCGATCACTTCGCCGATCAGACTGCCGACCGCGACCAGCACCACCGCGGCGAACAGCAGCTGCACGAGCAGACCCTGCCCTCTCGGTTCCCGGCCGCCGACAATCGGGGCCAGGTAGATCGAGGAGGCGATCCACGTGGTGGCGATCCAGAAGATAGCCAGCTGCAGATGCCACGACTTCGCCCAGCTGTAGGGGATCACCTTGCCGACGAAATCCAGATAAAACGTCCCCGGATGGACCGTGTAGTGGGCCAGTAGCCCGCCAAAGGCGGTCTGCACCAGAAACAGCAGGATGACCACCAGAAAGAACTTGGCCGCCTTGAACTGGCTGGAAGTCAACGGCGCATCGATCAGTTTCTCAGCCAGCGCGACACCTTTCGCCTCGCCGTACCACAGCTTGTCGCGATGCACCCAGAAGATGAACAGCCCCAGCGTGATGAACAGCGACAGGATGCCACCGATCGACCAGATGTAGGTTTCTGTCGTGGCGACGTTACCGACGCTGCGATCCGGGGGCCAGTTGTTGGTGTAGCTGTAGCTCTTGTCAGGACGGCTGGTCGAAGCGACCCACGCCGTCCAGAAGAAGAATCGCCCCACCTGCTGGCGTTCCTCCGCGGTCGGCACGGTGTTCGGGAGAAAGCCGTAGGCCGTGTCCCCCTCACCAAACACCTGCTCCCAATGCGTCCCGACGTCCGCCAGCGCCTGGACCTCGGCCTCACTGAGCGTCAAGACGTCACGCGCCGGATCGTAGCGGTTCGTCTTGATCTCGCGGCGTGTGCGCAGTTCAATCAGTTCGCGGTCTTCGCCCGTCAATTCATCAAACGGTCGCTCGAACGCCTGCTGGGCCAGATGTTCGCGGACCGCATGGCCTACCAGGTGCAGCGTCACCGCGGAGAACTCCATGCCCCGCTGGGAGCCGTGTCCCCACACGCTGCCGTGATCCATCAGGCCGTAACGCTGATAAACGTCCTGGCCCGCGATGATATCCGCCTTGGCAAATAACGTTGCGCCGTCGGGCCCGGCCACCGTGCCCGGATAGGGAGGTGCTTCCCGGTTGGCGTAGCGCCCGCCAATGATCAGTCCTCCGAGTGCGACCACAAAACAGATGATGGCCGCCCACTTAAGCCGCGCCATGGACATGCGATCCCCCTTTCCTTAAGACGTGTGCGGTGATGCCGCCAGTTGTTTCCAACGAGCCTGTTGAAACGCCCACAGTTCGGTGGACTCGATCTTCCCCGTACGCTCCAGATAGCGCAGGCGCAAGACCAGCTGGTGCAGAAGCTGCACGGCAATGCCGGGACCGAACCGCGTGTATGCCTCGTTCTCTACGATCACGTTCGCGTACTCGCAGGCGCGCAGCGCCTCGTCGCGGTGGTGAAATCCGCCGCAGGCAGCGATCAGCAGCCGCGGGAATGCGCGGCGCGCCGCCTCGATCGCCGCCTGCCGACACGCCGCCAGGCTGGCCCCGCAGCGAATGGCGGAGGGGAAAGGCCAGCCCGCCGGGGCGGGCGTCTGGGCGCCTGGCACTGCGCGGCCACCGACCGCCACTATGCCGCTCCCGCCACCGTCGACAAACGCACCCACCAGCTCCAGCCAGCGGTCGCTGCAGATCTCCCCGTCCATGGCGGGCATTTCGACCAGCACCGGCCGGTCTCCGGCATGCGTGCGCAGCGCCTCGGCAGCGCGCCGGAAACAATCGGGATGCCCGAGCCCGGACCAGCCTGCCAGCATGGGCAGCCAGACGAACCCATCGGCGTGCGGCGCCAGCGTCTTGACCATCGTCTCGATCTCGGTCAGCAACGGGCTGACCCCCGCTGCTGAATGACACGTGCCCGCCAGAGCCGGCAAGACGATGGCTGTGCCGCGCCGCTGGCGATACGCCCGCAACCGCTCGCTGAAATAGGCCAGCCCCCGGCTGGCGAACGTCGGCGGAATGAACAGGTCTTCCCTGCGCGGGTCTTCCTGGAATGGCATGTGAGCCGGCTGCTGCGGTACGTGCGACACCGGGCCCGGCATCTGGAAGCCGAACAGGTACGACAACGGTTCGAGACCGTCGGCGTGCGGATCAACTCCGGGGGCAGTGCCAATCGGCGTCGTCCAGCGCCGCGCGACGGGCACGCGCAGATCCTCGTAAGAAACCTCGTCGCTGTAGCCGACGAGGAACCGATCCGAATGCCGCTTGATGACGTGCAGATACGCCTGCAACCCCTGCAGCGCCAGTTCCTGAGCGCGGGCGATATCGCCCCCCGCATGCCCGTGGAGAATGGGCCGGGCCGCACCCTCAAAAGTGCTCGTCTGGGTCAGGGCCATGGCGAAGAGCCCGTCAGCCGCTGCGCCGAAGATCTTCCGGAAGTCCAGCCGCCACTGCATCACTGAGCCCTCACCAGGTTGTTGACCGCACCCGCACACACCATGGCACTTGCTCGGTAGCGGCCCGATCTTCGCACATCGCCGACCCGGCTGCAAGACGGCCTTCAGCGGAACTTGCCCGGCGTGTGCGCGATCAATGGACCCCGCCGTCAACAAATGCCAGGGCGCGGGCGCGGCACAACGCGACAAACCGCGACAGGACCTGCCGCCCCAGCGATTCCACTTCGCGGATCGCCGTCGGCAGCAGCCGGCGGATATGCCGGGCGTCCAGGTAGTCCACACCCTGCAGTTCCTGGCGGTTCTGGGGTTCGTCGAGCCAGTGGGCCACCATTTCGGCCGTGACTTCCACGTGGAACTGCAGTCCGTAAGCCTGGGCGCCATAGCGAAACGCCTGCTGAGTACACTGCTCGCCGCGCGCCACCTGCACCGCCCCAGCCGGCAGCTCAAACGTGTCCCCGTGCCACTGAAACACCGTGTGGCGGCCCGGCAGCCCGCCGAACAATGGATCGTCCGACGGGGCGACAATGTCGACATCGTACCAGCCGATTTCCTTCACCGCGTGCGGGAACACCCGGGCACCCAGAGCGCGGGCCAGCAGCTGGGCACCCAGGCAGATGCCCAGCACCGGCAGGTCGCGCTGCAGCGCCGCGCGAATCCACGCCTGTTCCTGTGCCAGAAACGGATGCGACGCGTGTGCGTCCACGTTCATCGGTCCGCCCAGCACCACCAGACCTGCCGCCTCGTCCCACGGCAACTCCCGCGGCGCGTGTTCGAACAGCCGGACCGGTTGCCAGGCCACGCCGGCCCCGACCAGCAGCGGCTCGAGCCCGCCCAACGTTTCATGCGGCACATGCTGCAGTACGAAGACACGTTTACTGCTGCGGTGAACCATACCCGGAGATGTTCCTGTCTGCCTTGTCGCGTCGCACCCTAGGCCCCCTGCGGCCGCCGGCACCAGGCGCGTTGCGGATCCGCGTCTGCCTGTCTCTCTTGCCCACCCGGCAGCCACTCCTGACAGCT
Source organism: Pirellulaceae bacterium (assembly GCA_036821925.1). Taxonomy (GTDB): domain Bacteria; phylum Planctomycetota; class Planctomycetia; order Pirellulales; family Pirellulaceae; genus JAAYDI01. The sequence goes on along the minus strand of DAISIS010000035.1, from coordinate 3,348 downwards.
GCCACAGCATACCTGCCGGCCCCGGCATGCAACATGGGACAGGCGCCGGCCGCACCAGGCGCGAAATGCCGGAAATCTGCTTGACGCGCTGCGCCCGGCATTTTACACTCTTTGTTCATCTAGAGGTCATGAATACGATGTCGAGCATGCGCATCTTCACCACAGATCCATCGCGGAGCGCGGGCAGGCGGACGCGTGCGTGGCACAGCAGGGCGGGCCGGGGCGCGGCACTTCCAGCCGGCTGCCTGCTCCTGCTGGCATGCCTGCCGGCACGGACCGTCTGCAGCCAGGACCCGGTGCAGTATTTCCGGCAGAACTGCGCGAGCTGCCACACGATTGGCGGCGGGCGGCTGACCGGGCCCGACCTGAAAGACGTCACCACGCGGCAGAGCCGCCAGTGGCTGGTGGCGTTCGTGCAGGACCCCCTGGGTGTCCTGGCGAGCGGTGACCCCTATGCGCTGCAACTCAAAGACGCCGCGCGCGGTGCGGTCATGCCGACCATGCCCGGCATGACCCGAGAACTGGCGGGCGCTCTGCTCGACCTGATCGAGCGGGAATCAGCGCTGGCGGAATCGCAATTCAAAGGGCTCGCGGTGTCCACGGAGCCGTTCACAGACCAGGACGTCGCGCGCGGACGGGAGCTCGTGCTCGGCCGGCAGCGGCTGGCGGCCGGTGGACCTGCCTGTATCGGGTGCCACAGCATCCGGGGCACCGGCGTGCTGGGGGGTGGACGGCTTGGCCCGGACTTGACCCGGGTCTACGAGCGGCTGGGTGGCGATGCGCCGCGCCGCAATCTCACGTCCTGGCTGAGCGCGCCGGCCACGCCGACGATGGCTCCCCTGTTCACAGCGCACCCGCTTGCGGGCGAGGAGATCGCAGCGCTCGTAGCGTTTTTCGAACACAGCGCCCAGGGCGGGGGCGAGTCGGACGCGAGCGGGTCGCTCGCGTTCCTGTTGCTGGGCACACTCGCCGCCGTCGGCCTGCTGGTCGGCATGGATGCCCTGTGGCGGAACCGCTTTCGTGCGGTCCGCAGACCGCTGGTAGCCGCCGCGCGGGACGGGCCGCCGGCGCGCCGCAACGCGTGCAGCTGATGCGGCCAGCGGCGGCACGCAGAGGCACTCCGCCATGGCCTGTCTGACTGACTGACGCGAACGATTCAAAACGATGCACAGGTCCGATGCCCCCTGCAGGAAGGCCACGCCATGTCGCCGCGCGATGCGATTGCCTGGATCAAAGACGAGACCGACCCTGGCCTGCGCGGCTGGGAAGAGTTCTACCGTAATCGCTGGCAGCACGACAAGGTCGTGCGCAGCACGCACGGCGTGAACTGCACCGGTGGCTGCACCTGGATGATCCACGTGAAGGACGGGTTGGTGACCTGGGAGATGCAGGGGTTGGACTACCCGCCACTCGACCCCACCTTGCCGCCCTACGAGCCGCGGGGGTGCCAGCGCGGGATCTCCTACTCCTGGTACCTGTACAGCCCGCTCCGCGTGAAGTACCCGTACATCCGCGGCGCGCTGCTCGATCTGTGGACACAGGCGCGGCGCGAGCATGACGATCCGGTCGTGGCCTGGCGGATGCTGGTCAGCAACGAGGCGCACCGCACCCGCTGGCAGCAGGCCCGCGGCAAAGGTGGCTTTCGCCGCACCGACTGGGACACCGTCCTGGAACTGATGGCCGCCGCGCAGATCCACACGATCCAGGCACACGGTCCCGACCGCATCATCGGCTTCTCGCCTATCCCGGCCATGTCGATGATCAGCTACGCCAGCGGCTCGCGCATGCTGCAGCTGATGGGCGGCGTGGGCTTGTCGTTCTACGACTGGTACTGCGACCTGCCGTCCGCTTCCCCCGAGACGTGGGGCGAACAGACGGATGTGGCGGAGTCGGCCGACTGGTACAACGCCAAGCTGCTGGCCGTCATGGGGTCCAATCTCAACATGACCCGCACTCCGGACTGCCACTTCGCGGCGGAAGCCCGGCACAACGGCACGAAAATGTGGGTCTTCGCGCCGGACTTCAACCAGGTTGCGAAGTATGCCGACGACTGGGTCGCCATCAATGCGGGACAGGACGGCGCCTGGTGGATGGCCGTCAACCATGTGCTGTTGAAGGAGTTCCACCATGACCGGCACGTCCCGTACTTCCTGGAGTACGCCCGGAAGTACACCGACGCTCCGTACCTGGTCGAAATCGGCCAACAGGGGGGCATCTGGCGGCCAGGCCAGTTGCTGCGGGCCAACCGGTTGGTGCCTTACGCCGGCGAGGAACAGGGGGAGTGGAAGTTCCTCATGTGGGACCAGACCACGCAGCGGCCGAAGATGCCAATGGGCAGTTCCGGCTTCCGCTGGGGCCAGGCCGAGGGCAAGTGGAACCTGGAACTCAAAGACGGGCGCGACGGCCAGCCGATCGACCCGGCGCTCACCTTCCTCGCATCGGCTGACGCCGTCGTGCCGGTGAGCCTGGACGATTTCGCCAGCGGCGGCACGCGCGTGCGCGGCGTGCCGGTCCGGCGTGTGGAGACCGCCGACGGATCGACGGTGACCGTGGCCACCGTCTACGACCTGTTGATGGCCCAATACGGCGTACCACGCGGGCTCGCACCCGGTTACCCGGCGGGCGACCAGGATGCCGACGCTCCGTTCACGCCCGCCTGGTCTGAGAAGTACACAGGGATCGGCCGGGAGACGCTGATCCGTTTCGCCCGCGAATGGGGCGCGACTGCCGAGCGGACCCATGGCAAGTGCACCATCATCATCGGCGCCGGCGTGAACCATTGGTATCACGCCAACCTGATGTATCGGGCAGGCATCCACGCCCTGATGTTCTGCGGGTGCGTGGGGGTCAACGGTGGCGGGCTGGCGCACTACGTCGGGCAGGAGAAGCTGGCGCCGCAGGAGCCCTGGTCGGCCATCGCCATGGGGCGGGACTGGCAACCGGTGTCACGGCTGCAGAACGCGCCGAGCTTCCACTATGTGCACACCGATCAGTGGCGTTACGAGCGGGACTTCACCGACTACCACACGGTGCCGCAGACGCCGGACGGCCAGCCGGTTGTCGCAGGTCACACGATGGACCATCAAGTCCGCGCCGTGCGCAACGGGTGGCTGCCGTTCTATCCGCAATTCCAGCGGAACTCGCTGGACCTGGTGCGCGACGCCGAGGCGGCGGGCGCGGTGACCGATGCGGAAGTGGTGCAGTACGTCGTGGACCGGCTCCAGGCGGGGGAGCTCAAATTCGCCGTGGAAGACCCCGACGCGCCGGAAAACTGGCCGCGCGTTTGGTTCATCTGGCGCGGCAACGCGTTGATGGCCAGCGCCAAGGGTCACGAGTATTTTCTCCAGC
>DAISIS010000034.1:0-19581 GCA_036821925.1 Pirellulaceae bacterium | reverse complement strand
CCCGAGGACCGCGCCAAGAAGAAGGCGGCGGACACCCAGGACGCGCTGAAGCACTGGCGCGTCGAGAATGGCGAGCTGGTCAATGACGGCTTCGGCGCGTACCTGGCCACCGAGAAGGAATACGGCGACATCGAGCTGATGATCGACTACAAGACGGTCCCCAAGGCTGACAGCGGCATCTACCTCCGCGGCACCCCGCAGGTCCAGATCTGGGACTACACCGAGGAGGCGAAGTTCGGCATCGGCGCTGACAAGGGCTCCGGCGGACTCTGGAACAACTCACCCGGCGCACCGGGCAAGGACCCGCTGGTGCGGGCCGACAAGCCGTTTGGCGAGTGGAACCGGTTTCTCATCCGCCAGCTCGGCGCACGGACGACGGTGTATCTCAACGGGCAACTGGTCGTCGACAACGCGATCATGGAGAACCTCTGGGACCGCCAGCGCCCGCTGTTTCCGCAAGGCACCATCCAGCTGCAGACGCACGGCGGCGAGATCCGGTGGCGCAACATCTTCGTGCGGGAGATTCCTGCGGAGGAGGCCAATCAGCTGCTGCAGCAGGACGAGCAGGGATTTGATTCGCTGTTCAACGGCCGGGATCTCAGCGGCTGGCAGGGCGCCGTGGAGAACTACGAAGTGCGCGACGGCGCCATTGGCTGCAAACCGCACAAGGGCGGCACACTCTTCACTCAGCAGCAGTACAAGGACTTCGTCGCGCGGCTTGAGTTCCGTCTGCCGCCGGCCGGCAACAACGGGCTGGCCATCCGCTATCCGGGCGAAGGCGATCCGGCTTACAACGGTATGTGCGAGCTGCAGGTGCTCGACGCCGGCTATCCCGGCCAGCTCGACCCGCGGCAGGTGCATGGATCCGCGTACGGCATGGTCGGAGCGCACGTGGGGTATCTGCGCCCGGCCGGGCAATGGAACTTCCAGGAAGTGACCGTCCGCGGTTCCCAGATCCAAGTCGAACTCAACGGCACCGTGATTCTGGACGCCGATCTGTCGCAGGTGACCGAGTTCATGGGGGGGAGCCCGCATCCCGGCCTCCAGACGCCGCAGGGCTACTTCGGCTTCGCCGGCCACAGTGATCCGGTCGAGTTCCGCAACATCAAGATCAAGACGCTGCAAGACTAGATGTATGCCCGTTACTACGCGCAGTTCGCGGGCAAGGCCTTCGTCATTCAGGCGGAAGACGAAGCTGTCGAGAACGCGGCGACGACGCGTGACATCATGCGTGGCCTGGAGCAGCTGCGCGCACACGGGATCCGCGTGCTGTTCGTGTTCGGCAAGGGCAAACAGTTTGCCGGCGAATTGAAGCGGGACTTCGGCGTTGTGCCGCATCCGGAAACCAACCGCCTGATCATTCCGGAATCGGCGCTGCCGCGCATCGAGCGGGAGCGGCTGCGCGTCATACGCTGCCTGGAAGAAACCTGCCAGGCCGAGCAGATTCCGATCGGCATCGTGCCGCGGTCGGCGATCGGGGTCGAGCGGCGGATCGGCCACGGCAGCACCGGGTTGCCGGCCTGCATCCACACGCAGCCCATTCAGGCGGTCTGGGAGCAGGGGCAGATCGCCGTCGTCGGCTTCGGAGGAGAAGACGACTGCGGCCAGTTCCTGCACGTGCCGTCCGTCTCGCTGGCGGCGGAACTGGCTGTCGCGTTGGACGCCCAGAAGCTGCTGTTCCTCATGCATGCTGACGGCCTGCAGGTTCCGCATCCCAGGAAGGGGACGCGGCAGCTGAGCTTTGCCGACCTCGAAGAACTGCTGTGTCTGCTCCAGCGTCAGGATCATCACCACGCGTTCGTGCTCGCCGGCGAAGTACTCCCCAAAGTCCACGCGAGCATCCGCGCGGTGGCCGGCGGGGTGAGCCAGGTGCACCTGGTGTCCTACATGCGCCTGCTCGACGAAATCCTCACCCGCACCGGCGTGGGGACGATGATCGAGTTCCGGCAGAGCCATCACGTCGACTATGCGCGGCCTGATGACCTGGACGAGATCGAGCGGCTGCACGCCGAGTCCCAGCAGTTCTGCAGCGCCTACGGCACGCCCTATGTCGCGCCGCTCAGCCGGTCCGAGCTGGCCCGCCTGCTGCCGCAGACCCTGCTGCTGCAGCATCGTGACGTCGTCATCGGCAAGCTGCACGTCGTGCCGGTGCCGGACGACCCGGCAGCGCTGCAGATTGGCGGATTCGTGATCGCCGAGAATCACCAGGATTCCCAGCAGGGGCAGCTGCTGCTGACGGAAGTCCTCACGCGGCTGCGGGAACAGGGGTACCGACGCGCTGTCGCCATCTCGGCGTCGCAGCGCGCCCAGGGCCTGTTCCGGCGGGTCGGCGGCGCCGCGTCCCCCGCCATCCAGTGCACCTCCCCGCTCGCACACAAGTCGCTGCAGCGCTACGTGCCGGAAGAACGCCACCAGGTCGAATGGTTCGAGTTCCGTCTGTGAAGCGGCACCGCCGGGGTGGCGGACGCGCTGGCCGCGGCCACGCACCCCGGCCGGCGTCCACGCCCGGCACGCGTGCGGTTGTGGGACCGCCGCACTCAGTCCACCGTGATGAACACCCCCTCGCCGCTCGCGAGTGTCAGGCGGTCGCCGAGCCGCGTCGGCTGTCCCTTGACGTAGACGTCGCCCTGCAATTTCAGGCGGACATGCACGGCCGCGGCAGGATCCCACGGATCCTGTGCGTTGACAAGCAGCACCGCGTGGCCGCCATGATCCCTGTGCCGGAAGCAGCCGGCGACGAGCGCGCCGTCGGCCTCGATGCCGGCCAGCAGTTGGTCGACGCCGGCGTCGCCCCGTTCGCGGTTCCGTGCTACCTGGGCTTCCAGCTGCTTGACCATCCGCTCGCTGGCGCCCGCGATGTTTCCGCAGGGATGGACGCCGATGTTCTCGTACTGCATGAACGTGTCGGACAACGCGTGCAGCTCGGTGTTCACGTTCTGCGCGTAGCCGTAGGTCACGTTCTTGTCACCCGCCTTGTTCACGCAGGAGGTCGTCTCGTTCCACCACCCCGGGCTGTACGAGGCGTGCATGATGATCTTCGTACCGTAGGCGAGGCAGAGATAGGCCTGCCAGCGGATCTGGTACTCGCCGAGAATGGCCTCCGCCTTCCACGCACCGGTCTGGATGATCACCCACATGTCGCGGCCGCTGCTCCGGCACGCGGCGCCGACAATGTCCAGGTTCTCCAGGTAGCCGGCAAACGGCCCGGTGAACGGATAGCTGTCAAAGCAGATGTAGTCCGTGTCGACCAGTTCCACGTACTTGTCAATGTGCTCCTTGTACGTCACCGTTCCCAGCTGTGACGGAACCTTCTGCAGCTCGGGATCGATGCCGGACGGCGCGGTGTTGGCGTAATTGGGGTAGAGATTGATGTACGCCAGCTGTCCGGGGAACAACGCGTTGTAACGCTGGATGACGTCGTTGATGTGGGCGAAGTCCTTCACGTTCGGCTCGTCGACCGGATAGTCGCCCCAGAGCGCGGGGTGCGACTGGTAGGTCTGCTTGATGGCATCCAGCTTCTCCAGCGGCAGCGTGTCGCGGTACTTCCCCGCATGCTTGCCGTCGTCGCCCCACCACAACGGGATGTTCGAACTGGTGATCACGCCGATGTTGTGTTTGTGGCAGAGATCCAGGATGTGCGGCTTGGCGTCGACCGACACCAGGAAGTCGATGCCCGCAGCGGCCACCTCCTGGACGTGCCGGTCATCGTGCAGATTATCGGTCAGGTAGTACGCGCCGATCAGCAGCTTGCTGCGGTCCATGCGGCTCTGGATATGGCTGTCTGCGGCGGCCGGGCCGTCTGCGGCGGCCGGCAACAACGCGCTCAGCAACACGACACAAGCGGCCCCCAGCGTCCACTCCGGTCTCATGCGTAGTCTGTCCATGGTGTCAGTTCTCCCCTCTCATCTGCGATGCTCGAGTCTGCTGTGACGATCCCAGCCCCTTTGCAGGGTGCACTCTGAGGTCGTCATTGTCCCAGAAACGCGCCCTGCGCGCCAACCGTGCCGGCGGTCCGGAATTTCATCCCCCGGTGCCTGCGGGAGCGTTCGCGCGCGCCCAGGCCACCAGGCAGTTGCCGTGGAGCTGTTTTTGTGTCACAAACGAGGCTGCCGGATGCTGGACAGCTTGTCGTGCTGTATTGCGTTGCGTTGTGTTGTATTGCCTTTCCAGGCCTTGAGCGGGAGTTTGCGATGCGTTCCACCCTGCACAGCTTCCTCGCGTGGAGCCTGGTCGCCGTAGCCGGCCCCTGGGCTCGAGCGGCGGATCAGCCGGTCGCAGCTGCCGACAACCGACCGCTGGCCATTACGCGTGTGGCGATCGACCGAGCGCGCGTGTCACAGTATGAACCAGTGGAGGTGACGGTGCAGGTCGCCGGTACGTATGGGAACCCCTTCGCGTCCGAGGACTTCTTGTGCGAGGCCACGGTCCGCACGCCGTCCGGCCAGACGGTGGTAGTACCCGGTTTTTTCCACGCGCCGCTGCGGCTGGAAACGGACGCGGACCACGAACGGCTGCTGCCGGACGGCGCACCGGATTTCCGCATCCGCTATACGCCCGTGCAGCCTGGCGATTATCAGATCACCGTGAGCGCCACAGATCGCACGGGCCGAGTTGTCGCCGAGCCGGTGGGGTTTGCCGCCCAGGCTGGCCCCGGTCCGGGATTCGTGCGTGTGGCGCCAGACGCGTCGCACTATTTCATGCTGGACGATGGCAGTCCCTTCTTCTGCGTGGGGGAGAATCTCTGTTGGAGCAGTTCGCGCACGCCGGTGCAGGATTACAGCGAGTGGATTACGTGGCTGGGTGCGGCGGGCGGGAACTGGGCCCGGCTCTGGATCGAGCGGGGGCTCGAGTGGATGCCTGCGCCGACTGAGAAACCAGGACGCGGCCGGTTCGGGGGATTGGGCCAGTATTCGCAGGACAATGCGTGGCGACTGGACCAGATGGTGGAGGCGGCCCGGCGCAGCGGCGTGCGGCTCGTGTTCTGCCTCGGCACCTACGGCGAATTCACCACCGGCGGCTTCTGCAACGAAGGCTGCCGGGTCAGCAACCCCTTCAACGCCCGCAACGGCGGGCCATGTGCTGAGCCTGCCGAGTTCTGGACGCACCCGGTCGCCCGGCGGCTCTACAAACAGCGGCTGCGGTACTTTGCCGCGCGGTGGGGGCATGCGCCGGAAGTGTTTGCCTGGGAGTTCTGGAATGAAGTGCCGCCCACGCCCGAGGTGGCCGCCTGGACCGCCGAGATGGCGGCCTTTCTCAAAGAGATCGATCCCAATCGGCACCTGGTGAGTACCACGTACGGAACGCCTGAAATCTGGGCGAACCCACACATCGACTTCACGATGAGTCATATGTACGGCCAGGCGAACGTGGCGGACTTCACCCCACGCATTGCGGCCGAGTGCCGCGCGTACCGGGCGTTCGGCAAACCGTATTTGCTGGCCGAGTTCGGGATCGACTGGCAGACGGACGACGGCCGGTGGGACCCGCGCGGTCTCGGACGCAACCTGCACCATGGCGCGTGGGCGAGCCTGATGTCCGGTGCCGCGGGAACGACGATGATCTGGTACTGGGACAGTTATGTCCATCCGCGCGACCTGTATAAAGTCCTCACCCCCGTGCGGAAGTTCGTCGACACCGTCGCATGGCACCGCGAACCGCTTGCGCCTGTCGACGATTTCACCGTCGAACACGCGGCACACCACCAGGAGACGTTTTCAGACCTGGTGGTTCCCGGCGCGTTGCAGTGGGGTGCAACGCCCGCGCACGAATACCGCGTGCGTCAGGACGGAGTCGTGGAAGGCGCGCCGGTGGCCATGGCGATCGGCAGCCCGCAGCGTGGCCACCCGGGTGAGCTGCACACGGAGCTGGTCTGGCACGTGGACATGCCCCATGCCGGGCCGGTCAGGTTCCAGCTGGGCGAAGTCTGCGCGTCCGCCCGGCTGCAGATCGACGTGGACCAGCACACGGTGATCGATCGCCCCTTGACCAGCGGGCCGGAGGGCAGCGGCCCGTGGAAGCAGTCCACGTGGCTCGACCGCTGGGGCGTCTGGGTATCCAACTATGACGAGGAGATCACCGTCGATGTGCCGGCCGGACCGCATCGTCTCGTGGCGCGCAATGCGGAGGGGGATTGGCTCCAGATCACCCGCGTGACCTTTCCCGAGTACCGGTCGAGTCGCTTTCCCGATCTCCACGTGCTGGGACTGCGCAGCGACCATCTGCTGCTCGCCTGGTTCCACAATCCCCGCAGCAACTGGCGCTCCGATCTGGACGGCGAGACGCCGGACGCCGTCGCGGGGATCCGCGTGTCCGTCCCGGCGCCGCCTGAGAGTCGCTGGCGGGTCGAGTGGTGGGATACGTGGACCGGTGACGTGGTCCGGCGCGACGAACTGCAGGCGACTGGCGGGAGCCTGACGCTGCTCCCCCTGCCCTTTACACACGACATCGCCGTGCGTGCGGAACGGTCGGCACCTTGAAACGGGCGCCGGTCCGGTGGTGCTTGAGTTGGCCGACGCATCCGCGGTCGCACCTGGACATGCGACCGCGGCGGAGCTGATACAATGCATGGGACGGGGCGGACGTGATAGGGGCCGACGTGATAGGGGAGTAGATCAATGAAAACGATGCGTGGCAGCGGGCTGACGTGGGCGATCCTCTGTGTTGTGGCCGCCGCGGGGCGCGGACTCGCCGGGGATGAGGCCGAGGGTGCCGGGCGGAAAGTGCCAATCTTCGACGGCGACCAACTCAGCGGCTGGCGCGATCCGACAGGTGCCTGGCAGGTGGTCCGGTCGGTCAAGCTCAGCGCTGCCGATCCACGCGTCTTCACTCTGGAAGACGGGCGCGGTGTTCTGGTCAACGGGAACGAGGGGAAGGCCACCAATCTGCTCAGCCGGCACGAACATGGAGATGTCAAGCTGCACGTGGAGTTCTGTGTGCCGGCCGGCTCCAACTCGGGCGTCTACCTGATGGGGCGTTACGAGATCCAGGTGCTCGACAGCTGGGGCGTGGAGCAGCCGAAGTACTCCGATTGCGGCGGCATCTACCAGCGGTGGAAGGACGACCAGGGATACGAGGGGCATGCTCCGCGCCGGAACGCCAGCAAGCCGCCTGGTGAGTGGCAGTCGTTGGACATTGTCTTTCGCGCACCGCGGTTTGCTGCTGATGGCAAGAAGACCGAACACGCACGATTTGTGCAAGTGGTCCACAACGGCGTGGTCATTCACGAAGACGTCGCTGTCACCGGCCCCACGCGCTCCGCCACCTACGAGGACGCACCGGAAGCCCCACGCGGCCCGCTGATGCTCCAGGGAGATCATGGTCCCGTGGCCTATCGCAATATCTACCTTGAAGCGGTCCCGTTGGACTGAGTGCGCGCGCCGCGGGGCAGTCGCCCGCAGTGCGGACCGGTCAGCGGAATGCTGGCCGGCCGCGGGGTCGTGCGGGTGCTCGGCGCTATGCCCGGCGCTATGTCTGGCGCTGTGGCCGGCGCGTGACGCGCGGCATCACAGCCTGGGTGGGTCGGCTTCGCGGATCACTGCGCCGTGCTCGTCGCTCAGGATCAACAGCGCGAACCGGGCCACCGAATCCAGCTGTTCGGTGCTCAGCGACGCGTAGTCGAACCGTCCGCGCAGATCGGTGTAGCCATCCTTGTAGAACACTACCTGGCCATCCTGCGTACGGGCGTACACTTTCACATAGGCCTTGCCGAGCGGCTGGCGGGTTGCCTGGTGCCGCACCTGAAGCTGCCCGTAGTTCTCGATGACCTGCACGTCCAGGGAATTGGCGTAGTAGGCCTGGGAGCGGGTGACACCGTTGCCGGTGATCTCCACCAGCACATTGCTGTTGAGCAGCTGCGCGGGCAGCTCCAGTTCGGTCGATCGGGTGTCGACCGGCAACTCGAGCGTCGCCGTGTGATTCGGCCGGATGGTCGAAAACTGTCCCGTGTACTGCTGCACGAACGGGTTGCGGCTGAACAGCAGTTCGATGTCCATGAGGTAGTAGTTGATGCGGACCGAGGTCAGATTCTGGTAGCGGATGGCGATCTTGCGGGCCTCGACCTGAAACTCGAAGTTCCCCTCCGTCGCCGCCAGGCCGGTCTGCGCCTGCTGCAGGTCTTCCGGATTCGCCACGGCGTGGGGCTCGCCCCGGATCTCCGCCAGCTGCTGGCCGATCGCGGCAAACGCTTCGCGCCAGCGATCGACGGGATAGTCGGCATAGCGTTCGACAATCGCCCCGGCGCGCTGCGGATCGGGAGTGAAGAAATCCAGATACGCGGTGACGTAGTCGTACTGCAGCCGCGTCACGAGGCGATCGGGATTCACGCGGCTGAAGAAACCGAGCGCCTCGTCAATGCGGTCCTGCAGCAGCAGGTAGTAGGTGACGGCCATCAGCTGGTCATCCGTCAACTCGCGCTGGTAGCACAGGATGGCCAGCAAGGCGCGGTACTGCTGCAGGAGCCGGTCGTTGACGATCTCCCGTCGATCTCCCAACCGGTGGGCACGGGCGTTGACGAACGGCCGGTAGTCCAGGTGCTGATAGGTATGACGGGCCACCGGGTCGATGGTCAGCAGCGGGCTGTGGAGGGACGCGCCGCACTGCGCGACGAACGCATCGGCGTGCGCCAGATACACGCGAATCTGCTCCGGCACATTGTGGTAGAGGGCATACGACCAGAGCGTCGGGTGGTAGACGTGCCGCGCGGCCAGCAGGCTGGTGACCGCGTGGAAGAACGCGCTGTCGTGCATCCGGAAGGCGATCCTCTCCAGGTCGATCCGCTGCAGGTTCTCTGTCTGGAGGAAATCCAGCACCTCCTCCGACGTGCCGTTCTGGGACACGAACGGCCAGGCCTGGCGGTCGATCCTGGTCAGCTGTTCGACTGCCTGCAGCGTGACGGCCGGAGCCGCGGCAAGCAGCTGCGCGTTGCGGGCCACGTGGACCGGGTAGTGCTGGAAGGAGCCAGGCAGCGGGAAGTAGAAGCAGTATTCGATCGTGGTGGTGTCGAACGGCTTCAGGTCCACCGGGACCCCGCGTGTGTGCTGCACCGGGAGCACGGGGATCGCCCCCGCGGGGATTTGCAGCAGCAGCGTCAGCTTCTGGGGCGACGACGTGGGATTGGTCACCACGACCTGGCACCCGTACACGGTCTGCACGAGAAACTCGTCCGTCACGTACTTGTCGACCTGCTGGCTGTTCACGACGCGATACCGGTCGTCGAGGCGGAAGAAGTTCTGGGTCACCAGGATGGGCGTATCGCCTTCCGCCGCCTGCGCCTCGCGGATTTCCTCGTGGAACACGATCACCGGACTGCCAGTCGACAGGATGAGCTGCGCGCCGTTGAACGTCGTCTCGTGGCTGGCAGAGCGGAAGGGGAGGTCGAGTACACTCAGCGCAAACATCATCTCGGAGAAGTTCGCGGTGGCTTCGGCCACATGTGACGAGCGGAACGGCAACTTCGGGTCCTGGGCAGCGTAATCGCGCCAGAACGCGTTGACCGGGATGAGTGTGCCGTGCTGTTCCGCGATGGGTCGCTGGTAGTAATTGTTCTCCGCCCACTCCTGCGTCTTGTCAAGTTGGCGATAGAGCGGCCGCAGGCCCAACCCGCGCTTCCGGTCCTCGACGAAGTAGGCCTTATCGCCGACCTTGCTCCGTCGGGCCAGGGCGCTCGACCCCGACAGGACCGCGTCGCCGGCGGCCTTCGCACCGGCGTCCACCTCGCTGTCGAACCGTTCTTCCGCGGGCTGGTCCTGCTCAGCGAGTGACTCGGCAGCCCGTTCCTCTCTCCCTGCGGCGTCAGCCGGCATGTCCATTCCGTCCGGAGCCGCCATGTTCAGCTGCGGCACCCGCAACGCGTCAATTTGCTGCGCCACGGTCCGCCCCAGCGAGGGGCCGGCCTCCAGCGCACTCCCCTGCACGGCTGTGTTGAACAGCAGGTTGAAGCGGTCCACATCGGGAGGCAGCACGTCGTACCGATCCGCGATCGCCCGCATCGTCTGCGGTTGCTCGCCGGGTGTGCGCTGCGCCAGCAGGATCCGCTCGACCACGTTCAGCTGAGCGTAGTTCCAGGGGGCGCGATACGCCTGCAGGTCATCCCCCACCAGCCAGTGGTCGAGGAAGGTCTGGTCCTGTTTGTTCTTGATATACGGCAGCACGACCGACTCGAAGAACGCCGGGTCCTTGCGGAACAGGAAGTAGTTCAGTTCGTGGCAGGCGTACTGGGAGTACTTCCGGCGCTGTTCGTCCGCAGGCATCCGATCCCAGTTCAAGATGAAACTGAATTCCACGAGGTGGGGATTGCTGCTGAGCGTGACCAGCAGGGCGTGGACTTTGGCCAGGCTGTCGTAGAGCTCGAAACGGGCCGTGACGGTGTCTTCCACGCGGAAGGTCTCGCCCTGGTCCACGACACTGATCTGCTTCTGCTGTGTGAAGTGCCGGGTCGGGTCCAATCCTCCGGCCAGACGCAGATCGACAGTGTGCCGGGTGTCTTCCGGGAAGGTGACTGAGCGGCAGGCGGTGTTCTGTGGATCGACGGCGACAACCCAGACGCGCTGGCAGGGGCCCAGCGCCTGTCGATCGACGGCGATGCAGCCGTTGTCGTCGGGCAGCAGATTCGCCAGCACGACGGCGCTGTGCGCCAGGAAATCGAGGTTTGCAGACTGCAGGAGTTCGGCTGGTGCCGGCTCGCCGGCGGGAGGAGCTGCGGGGGCCGCCGCCGCGGGCGCAGGCTCGGCGCCGAACGCCTCACCTTCCTCCGCCATCTGCTGGCCCGTGGCCGTGCCGCGGATCGCCCACGGATTGAGCAGCAGGCTCGGCCGCTCCAGCATGTTGCCGGGGTACTTGGCCGCGTACTTGCGATCGATGATGTACCGGTATTCATCCCCCAGCGCGCGTCCGGCTGCATAGTACGAATCGCAGCCAGGCGGTGCATTCCGCCAGGGCTCCGGATCCCGGATGCGACCCAGATAGTCGCCGACCGCATACGCGGGTTCGTAGCGGGTGGCGAAGACGTGAACACGCGCGAATGGGCTGGCATTGACCAGGGCGATGTTCAGCGCCGTGTCACTCACCTCCAGACCCTTGATCTGGAGCGGTTTCTGGTTGCGCAGCTCGAGATGCCGGCGGCTGCCCAGCACATGCGATGCCTGGACATCGCCCGCGGCGATCTGGAGGCGGATCCGCACGCCGCAGCGTTTGAGCGCGAGGTCATAGTCGCCGGCCGGCAGGCCGGAGATCAGCAGCAGGCCGTCGGACAGCTTGAGTGCCTCGAAGCAGTCGGCGACGTTCTGGCCGCCGCGCACCTCCAGCAGTGACAACTCGGCGCGCTGTGGTTCCGTGGCGCTGCCCGGATACGGCACCTCGACCGTCGCGCCTGCCGCGGCGTGCAGCACGGCCGGGAACGAGTGCTGGTCTGCCCGCAGCTGCCAGGTGCGTGGCGTCTTCAGCGGGCCGGAGGCGGTCAGCTGATCCACGTCGGCCAGTGCGCCCAGCACTACCTGACCCTTGTCGGACGTCTGCAGATCGGCCTCCACCGGGCGGCGGAAATCGCGGTGCTTCAGCGCCACGTGCACGGCCTGGTACGGGCGCGGCTCGCCGTTCTTGCCCAGCAGTTCCAGCACGTACTGGCCGGCGAAGTTCGTCAGGTGCAGGTCCTTGATCTCATCGGTCTGGTCGATGCCGTTGAGCTGGAACTCCTCCCCGACCACCAGGTCTACCTTCTTGCCCTGGCTCAGACTCTCGACCTTGGCGGTCAACCCGAAGTGGATCTTGCTCAGCCGCGGCGGCACCTGGAACTCGTGGACCGACTCGCGGTCTTCGGCCAGTTTGAAGTCCGCCACTTCTTTCCGCGTGGCCACGCCGTCCTGGTCGGTGGAGGTGATGGTGAGCCGCACATCTTCCAGCACGGTGAGGGTGACGGGCGTGCCGTTGACGCGCAGTGACGGGCGCACGAGCAGCTGGGCCGTCTTGCCCGCCAGGAGCGCCTCGCGGTCCACGTACATCCCGGCGGCCAGTTGATAGTCTTCTGCCTGGTGTTCGAACCAGGCGAGTGTCGACAGGCCCTGATGGCTCAGGATGATCGGCCGCCGGCCGGGCTGGGCGCTGTAGGGGACGGCGAGCGTGCCGTCTTCGCCGGCGCGGTACTCGTGCCCGGCCAGCCACAGCGTGGCGTCTTTCAGCACCTGGTTGCGTTCGTCGAGGATCGTGAAAATGTGACCGATCGTACTGCCCCGCAGCAGATAATGCAGCTGCCCCTTGCGGATCACGGCGCGACTGGTCTGGCCGTTGCCGATGAAGTCGATCACATACACGCCCGGCCTGGCCAGCTCCGGAAATTCGAAGTGCCGCGCCACGCGACGCACCGCAGGTTCCTGGTATTCGAAGGTCTGTTCCGCGTTGGCCACCAGCCCGTCCAGGTTGATGTCCGCGCTCACCTCGCGCTGGTTCTGCTGATAATAGTTGAACGTATTGATCTCGTAGACCTTCACGATCAAGGTCGCCACGTTCTTCACGTACAGATCCATGCGAATCGGGTCGGCAGCGGCAAAGGCGCGGCTGTTGGTGAAGGCGAAATCGAGATCCACCCGCTGTTTCAACGCCAGGTACTGTTCTGGCGGCAGCAGCGCCGCCCACTGCTCCGCGTCCCCCAGCCCGAACACGATCTTCGTCTCGGCGAACGTGTGCTTGAGGTAGGTGTCCTCCAGGTACACCTGATACGGCTCGTACGTCGTTTCGGTCAGGAAGAAGTGCTGCAGGTAACTGCGCACCAGCGGCTCGTCGTCTCCGACCGGCGGCAGGCTGGTGACGTCTGCAAAATCAGCCTGGCAGTCTGCGGCGTACCGGCTGACGGACTCCTGCTCGATGTACTTGGGGTTCACATAGCCGGCGGTGCGCGGCAGCGCGATGTACGCCAGGAACCGCGGCTGGTCGTACACGCCGCGTTCCCGATCCAGGAGCAGGCGATGGTGCAGCACATGCAGCTTGAGTGAGTTGTGCGCCGGTGCCAGCCGCTCGACGAAGCTCCACAACCGGTCCAGATACGCCTGCCGCGCCGCGACGTCGTGCTGCAGGTCCACATCGTCACTCGGACACAACCGCGCCAGATAGACCTTGACGAACTCCGTCTGGTTCAGCAGATCGGGCTGCAGCTTGAGACACTCGTCGAGCTGGGCCAGCAGCAGCTGACGATGGATTGGCAGCGAGCCGAAACCGCCGCTGCCAGGCTGGCTCAGGTCGGCGACGATCAACGCGGGCAGCTGCGCAACATCGGGCCGCACCAGTCGCTCCAGCAGGTTGCGCCGCCGTTCGGCCGGCAGCTCGGTCTGCGCCAGCCAGTCCAAGGCAGCGTCTTCAAAGCCGTCGAGGTTCTGGAAGTTCTGCAGCGCATCCTGCATCAGACGCTCGCGGTCCAGCAGCGCCGCGTCCAGCTGCGTGGGGAGGTCGGGCCTGGCATCGAGCGACTGGCGCTGGTGATTGAACTGGAGATCAAGCGTCCGTTTCAGGAACTCCAGCGACGCATCGGGATGCTGAGGATAGGTCAGCAGTGCCTGACGATACTGGATCTCGTACACGCGCGGCGTGTAGCTGTAGCGCTGAATCCACGCCTGCAACAGCTGCTCGACCCGATCGTACTGTTCGAGATTCTGATAGTGCAGGCAGTGGTAGTAGTAGAAATCCTCCGTGCCAGGGACCAGTTGCTTCAACGCCTCCGCGCGGTCGGTCGCCAGTGCAAAGTCCTCGAGATAGCCAATTTCACCCCCTCGCCCGCTCCGGGCCAGCACGCCCAGCACGCTCAGCACGCTCAACACCACGACGCCCAGTGCCCTGCATCTCATGACAGGATGTCCTCCGTTTCTGCTGCCGCTGCCGGCCAGGGGCGGACTGATACCGCGCCACGCACCCGACCTCTTCAACGACCCCGCCCTTCAACTACCCCGGAAATGGTACGATGCGATTCCCCGCGCTGGTAACAAACCGAGGCACGATTGTCGCGGATTAGACGATCGCAGGGGGTGGAAAGTTCCCCGAGGCACCCGCAAGATGGCCGGCACCAGCCCACCGCGGTATATCGGCGGCATGGCCGCAGTCGCTGCGGACCCGGTTCGCGAGCGCCGCGCGGGGCCTGTACCCCTCCGGTTCCCTGCGCGCCGGGTCACGCTTGCGGCTTGCGGGCGGACCAGGTCCAGTGCCGATCGCTGGTGGTTTGAACGGTGTCCGGCTCGCACCCGATGGCGGCTACTGCAGCCCGCATCTCGTCCAGGCTCAGCGCCGCCTGCAGGGACTGCCGGAACAACTGCTGCTGCATGTCATTGGCGTCACCGGCGTACGTGCCGACCAGCGTCTCGAGCGTTTCGGTGTCCGCAGGTCGCAGCAGGTCGCGAAAGAAGAGCCAGCCCTCGGGCGCGGTTACCCGGAGCGATTCGTTGAGCACCACCAGGGGATCGGCGAAGTGGTGCAGGGTGCCGTTGCACATGACCAGGTCGAACATGCCGTCGCGATAGAGCATCGCTTTGGCATCCGACCGGTCCAGCTGGATGCGCCCGATCATGCCGGCAATCTCGATGCGGTAGCGGGCTTGCTCGAGCATGGCGGTGGACAGGTCGGCGGCCATCACGCGACAGGTGGATACCTGCCGGCAGAGCTCGACCGGGATCAGCGCTGTGCCCGTGCCCACATCGAGCACGTCTTTCGGCTCCGGGTAGACCGCCAGGAGGTCCGCGACGAACCGGCTGTTCACCGCCCGATGGTCCATCTCGTCGTACTGCCGCGCCTCGTCGTTGCGGCTCATCAGTTCCGTTTCCAGGATGCGGGGCAGCATGCTCAGGGCACCTCGACAGAGCGTGGTTGGGTTCGCGCACTCAACGCCAACAGGATCCCGGCCACGAGCAGATACGCGGCGGCCATGGCCAGCGGCGTCTGCCCGGCGGCCGCCGCAGGCAACGTGTCGCCCAGCGACCACGGCACGAACAACCGCTCGTCCGGGAACGGGGAGTGGATCACGCCAAAGAGGCTGCAGAGTCCGGCCACCGCGAAAAATCCGGCGGCCGCGCGCAGGCGGCGGTCGATCAGGGCGGCCAGCGCGGATCCCCACAGCAGACTCGTCACAATGAAGCCGCTGGCCAGCATCTGTATGGTCTGCAACTGATCGGGCAAGGGGGACGGCAAGCTGTCGATGGTCCGCCCGACCTTGCCGAGCAGGTCGCTGGCGAACATCATGACCAGCCTGGCCATGGCAGGTACGCAGGCAAATGCCAGAGCCGCGTAATGCCGGCTGGGAGTGGCGAGGAAACTCTGAGCGGTGATCTCCAGACCGATGAAGATCAGGATCGGGAAGATCGCCGCCTTGGGTATGACCAGATACAAATATCCAAAGTAGCCGAGCAGTCCTGCGCCGCCGACGAACAGGGCGGTGGCCAGCGTGTACGCCGAACGGCCCCCCATCGCCTTGTACGCCGGGTGGCCAATGTAGGGCGTGGTCTGCACCACCCCGCCGCACACGGCGGCCAGCAGCGTGGCCACACCCTCAACCCCAATGACGTGCCGGGTGTCGTACTCGTCGCCAGCCGCCGCGGCACTCTCGGTGCAGTCAATCCCCCCGACGACCGTCGCCAGCGCAAAGGGGATCACGATCGGCAGGTAGTGCAGCGCCTCTCCGAACGCCTGGACCCATTCGAAGCGGAAGGCTTCCAGCCAGCCCCGGGGCAGCAGGCCAGCCGCCGGGTCGAATGTGCTGGGTCCCGCTTTGAGCAGCCCGGTCCATAATGAGACGTAATAGATTGTGCCGGCCACCAGCAGGGCGCCCAATGCGCCGGGGATCCGACCAGGCAACTCCACCCGCGCCACCAGGGACGTGAGGATGATGGCCAGCGCCACCATACCTACCAGTGGATGGTGCAGCACTTCCAGCAGGGGGAGGAAGCTGATGAGCACCAGGGCGATTGCGGTGAGCGAACCGAGCAGGCCGGCCCGTGGCACCAGGCGTCGGACGAACCCCGACACGAATGCGCAGCCGATCTTGAAGACGCCGGAGAGGAAGATCGAGCAGATGCCGACGTGCCACGTGTACACGGCGGCCCGGGTCTCATCGTACCCCGCCTGCTGGGCGTGCAGGAACGCCGGGCCGAGGACGAACAGCACCATGGCGATCGTGCTCGGGGTGTCGAGCCCGAGTGGCATGGCTGTTACGTCGGAGCGGCCGGTTCGCCGGGCCACGGCCAGCGCCATGGCGAAGAACATCAGATCGCCGCACAGCACGCCGATGGCCGTGCCGGGGATCATGTACTGCAAGGCGAAAATTGTAGGAAAGTGAAAGACACCGGCCAACAGCCCGACCATCAGCAGCAGGTCGGCGACGTTGTCTAACATCAAGCCGAAGAAGGCATTTACGTCGCCCGGGGCTGCCCATGGAGGAAGTTTTCTCGACACGGTCAATCCGCCGGCATGGGTTTTGCGTTCACTAGCGACCGTTCAGTAGTGACCGTGAGTGTAAGACGGGTTCCAGCGCGTGTCAAATCCCCCGCAAATTCCGGCGGGACAAATCCTTCGCCAAACCGGGCTTCTCATGTTACCATGGGGGGAATTGTGCCTGACGCCGCCCCGGCCACCGCGATCTGAACCAAGCTGAATCTCTTCGAACTTTCCCTTGCGAATTGCGTACAACATGACGGAAAGCATCCCGACCAGAATGGATTGTGATCCACAGCAGGATTGCCTTGAGAGCGATGAACAGCTGTTGGTGCGGTATCGGCAGACGGGGCGCCGCGAGTTGTTTGCGGAACTGGTCGGCCGGTACGAACGCGAGCTGTTCAACTACCTGCGGCGCTACCTGGGTGACACCGGGATGGCCGAGGATGCCTTCCAGGCCACGTTCCTGCAGGTGCACCTGAAGTGCGATCAATTTGAGGAGGGCCGCCGATTTCGGCCGTGGCTCTACACGATCGCGACGAATCAGGCGATCGACGCGCAGCGGCGCAACAAGCGGCACCGCATGATCAGCCTGGACCGGGTGGGCACCTGCAATGACAGCGAAGAAGTGGGGAAGCTCGTCGACTTGCTGGTCAGTGAAGACGGAGATCCGTTTGACCACGTGACGGAGTACGAACGAGGCGAGTGGGTGCGCGAGGCGCTCGATGAGCTGTCTGATCAGATGCGGAGCGTAGTGCATTTGGTGTATTACGAAGGCATGAAGTATCGGGAAGCGGCAGACGTGCTGGCGATTCCCGTCGGGACGGTCAAGAGCCGTCTGCATTCGGCGATCGCGAAGTTGAATGCGTTCTGGACGCAAGCACGCGTGCAACCTAAGTGACATCGGTACATGCACGAAGATTTGCTGGGTTATCTGCTGGGTGCCTTGAGTGCGGAGGAGCAGTCCCGCATCGAATCGGAGCTGGCGCAGAATCCCCGGCTGCGGGCAGAGCTGGAGCGGCTGCGGCGGTGCCTCCAGCCGCTGGCCGACCTGCAGGAAGCGGCTGATGCGGATCCGCCCGCGGGTCTGGCGGACCGCGTGTGGGCGGTGATCGACGCCCAGGAGGCCGCGTATGGCCCGACGCCCCGCAGCCTGGCAGCTGCCCGCGCGGCGGCCGGCGTGCGGTTGCAGCACTATTCGATTTTCGACAGCATCGCGCTGACGCTGATCGTGCTGGCCGCCTTCACCTTGATTCTGCCGGCGCTGGTCAACAGCCGCTATCAGGCGCGGAAAGTCGCCTGCCAGGACCGGCTCCGCGTGCTGGGCGAGGGGCTGCTGACCTATAGCATGCGCAGTGCCGGCCAGCGGTTCCCGCTGGTCCCCATCTCGGGCAGCCGCTCGTTTGCCGGCGTCTTCGCACCGATCCTGTTCGAGTACGAGATGATCGGGCCGGACGGCACGCAGGTGGTCTGCCCGGGTTCGGAACTGGCCACCGAGCTGGCCGTCAACGACACCAGCTGGTCTGTGCCGACGCTGCAGGAAATCGACCGGGCCGAACGCCTCGCGCTGCGGCAACTGCAGAACCGCGCCGGGGGCAGCTACGCCTATTGCGTGGGCTATCTGGAGGACGGCCGCGTGCAGGCTGTCCGGAACCGGTCGCGGGCGAATTACGCCCTGCTGTCCGACGCGCCCAGTTACTACCTGCCGGGCCGGCTGAGCGCCAACCATGGCGGCCGGGGGCAGAACGTCTACTTCGAGGACGGCCACTACGCGTTCGTCACCGACCTGCGGTTCGTGGCCGGTGCCGACGACCCGCTGCGCAACCGTGACGGCTTTGCCGAGGCCGGTCGGGATCCGTTTGACTCCGTCGTGCTCCCGAGCGGCATGCGGCCGATCGTGGATCCGGGCGAGATGGTCCCGTTCATTGCGCCGCAGCGGCGGTAGATGCCGGGCGCCGGGCCCGCCACGGTGTTGCTCATTGGCCACATGCGCCCAGCTGGGTGTGTCGGGATTTGCCCACGTCCGGATCGGTGCCGGCTCCCGATGCGGCCTCACCGCAGCGCACCGAAGTCTCACGGCCACAAACGGTTGTGGCGTGAGTCGCGGCGGCCACGCGGAAGCCGCTCCGGGGTGGCATCCGCTTTGCATCTGCGTGCTGCCTGCGGGTCGGGCCATCTGCCGGCCACCGCACCTGTCCGCTCCCTTGCTCCCCAGCTCCCCGCGGCAGGTCCGGCGGCGCCCCGCAAGCCAGCTCCCGCAGCGCGAGCCCTGGTCCCCTCGGGCTCCCGCTGCAGGCGACGGCCGACACAGTCGCCGGCGCCGGCCGGCCGCAGAGCGCCTGCGCCGGCGACCGTTTCTCCGAAAGGACGGAAGCATGCATGTCCGCGAACTGGTCGAACTGGGGGCCCTGGTGGCGGCGCACGGAACGGTCTTCATCCAGCGCGCCAACCTGCTCACGGAGCGACACCTGGAACAGTACTGGGTGGCCTCACGCTGCCGGCTCGATCGCTGGGCACGGGCCACGCAGTCGTTCACCCAGTGCACGCCGGCCGCCGCCGCTGGCGAATGGCCGCACATGCGCGGATTGATCCAGGAGGTTCTGGGCAGTGAACTGTTGACACGCACGTGGAGCGCCGTGGCCTGCGGCTATGACCGGTTGCACGGCTGCGGTTTTCTGGAGCCCGTCGTGCGGAGTGTCCTGAAAGGGCATCTCGAAGCGCGGCACCGCGCGCTGCGACTGATCGTCGGGGAGCACGGCTTCCCGGCGGAGGAAGGCATGGTCCTCAATCGCCTGCGCCGGCATACGGAACGCTGGACCGATATGCTGTTGGGGTACCTGGTCCCCGAGCATGACATTGCGGAGTTCGCCTTCAGCGCGGAGCGGGCGCGGGACTTCGCCGTAGATCTCCGCGACGAAGGGCACGACCTGCCGGGCGATCAGCCCTGGCAACTGATCATCGCGTCGCTGCGCGCTACGTTCGCCCGGGGGCTGTCCGAGGACAGCCCGAACCGGGATCTCAACCGGCGCATCGCCAGCAGCATTCTAGCCTGCTTCCGCAGCGAGTTGTTCAACACTGCCGGGTTGCTCCAATCGCAGTGGGTCCTGCGACTCGGGCAGATCGCCGACGATACGGAACGCCTGGTGGCCGATCAGCCGGGCGAGGAAGGCACGGTTGGTCTTGGGG
>DAISIS010000033.1:0-19640 GCA_036821925.1 Pirellulaceae bacterium | reverse complement strand
TTGGCGATCAGCCGGGGGGTGCTCTGCAGGATCTCCGCCACGACCCGCAGGTTGTTGGCCCGCAGGGAACTCCCGGTCTCGGTGACTTCCACAATGGCGTCGGCCAGACGCGGCGGCTTGACCTCTGTGGCGCCCCAGGAGAATTCCACGCGCGCCGTGACGCCATGTTCGGCGAGGAACCGGGTGGCCAGCCCGACCGCCTCGGTCGCGATCCGCTTGCCCTCCAGGTCCGCGACCGTCTGCACCGGGGAGTCTTCCGGCACGCACAGCACCCAGCGGACCGGCCGCCGGCTGACCTTCGAGAAGGTCAGCTCACAAACCTCAACCACCTGGGCGTTGCTCTCCAGGACCCAGTCACGCCCGGTGATGCCCGCGTCGAGGATCCCCTGCTCCACATACCGCGCCATTTCCTGGGCGCGGATCAGCAGGCACTCGATTTCCGGATCGTCGATCGACGGATAGTAGGAGCGTGACGAGATGCTGATGTGGTACCCGGCCCGTTCGAACAACTCGATTGTGGCGTTCTGCAGACTACCGGCGGGAATGCCGAACTTGAGCGTATTGTGTGACATGTCGTGTACTCGCTTGCCCCGTGATGCGGCGGGCTGCGGCACTGCCCGCCATGGCCTCCGATCTGGCGCGGTTCAGCTCGGCCGCTTGTAGACCTGGGCCGGATCAAACACGCGCTGGCCCACGATGACCACCTCGAGCGTCTCCGGCATCAGGCGGCGGAAGAAGCAGCTGCGGTATCCCTCGTGGCAGGCTGCGCCACCGATCTGGCGGACCTTGATCAGGAGCGTGTCGGCGTCGCAGTCGAAGTAGATCTCGCCGACCTCCTGGAAGTTGCCGCTTTCCTCCCCCTTGCGCCACAGCCTGCTGCGACTGCGGCTGAAGTAGCAGACGCGCCCGGTGCGGAGCGTTTCGGCGAAGGCCTCGCGGTTCATGTAGGCCAGCATCAGCACGTCCCCCGTTGCGATGTCCTGCGCGATGACGGGGACGAGTTCACACTTGTCAAAATCGGGGCCGCTCACAGCGATCGATGCTCCAGCTTGAGGAAACGGGCGAGGTGAGTTTCTACAGTAGCATGGAGCCCGAGGGCCTGCCAGTGACCGGTGGCGCTCCGCTCGCGCCGCGGTGCGCGCGGGGGATTGTTGCCCGACAGGGCGCGGGCTAAGATGCACGCTGCGGCCGTTCGCGAGGAATCCGAGGCAGGCGCCCGAGAGATGCTGGATATCGACGCGCTACACTTGAGCATCGCCCTGGGACCGCTGGCGGTGTACTTCCTGCTGCTGGGGTTCATCAACCTCTCCACCCGCCCCTTTGTGACGACCGGCGCGCGGGACGTGGGCGCGCTGGGACTGGCCATCTCGGGACTGATCGTGGCCGGCCCCATGGAGCTGTTCCTGCCCGAGGCGGCCACCAACCGTTTCGGCGGGTACGTCTGGCTGCTGCTGCTGGCCTTCTACGGGTTGTGCCTCACCCTCATCGTCCTGACGCTGCGCCCGCGCCTGGTGATCTACAATGTCAACTCGGATCAGCTGCGCGCGGTGCTCGCCGAAGTCGTGGCGGAGCTGGACAGCGAGGCCCGCTGGGCGGGGGACAGCCTGGTCTTGCCGAAGCTGGACGTGCAGCTGCATGTGGAGCTGTGGCCGGCCGTGCACAACGTGCAGCTCGTGGCGGCCGGGCCGCGCCAGAACTTCGTCAGCTGGAAACGCCTGGAAATGGCGCTGGCCAAAGTGCTGCATCAGACCGCCGCGTCCCCCAATCCGCACGGCTTCGGGATGCTGGCGCTGGGCGTAGTGCTCATCGGCCTGTTGACCTATTGCATGATCAGCGACCCGACGACCGTGGAACAGGGGCTGGCCGAGATGCTGCGGTACTGATTCCAGGGCCCGACCGGGCCCGCACGCGCCGGGGTCGCGCCGCGTGCCTCCGCCGTGCGCTCGCACGCCGTGCGGCTGTGATTCAGCTCCCGTTGAGCAACGAGCTGAGGTCCTCTCCGTCCGATGGAGGCTGACGCAGGGAAGAGCTGCCCGGCTGCCATTGCGTGTCTCGCTCGCCAGAGGCCGCGCTGTAACGCTCGGCATCCGGGGCTGCCGCCTGGGGACGCGGCGTGCGCGGTATCGTCCCGGGACCGTACGTGCTGTCATCGCTGCCAACCAGCAAAGGGGACTCCGTCTCGTCGGGCGCCGCCGCATCGCCATACACCACGCGGAAGTTGAGTGTGGCGACGGTCAGCAACTCGCCCGGTGGAATCTCCGCATCACGCACCAGTTGGCTGCCGACGTACGTGCCGTTGAGGGAGCCCAGGTCGCGGACCCACAGCTTGCCGTCCTGTTCGTACAACTCGCAGTGCCGCCGACTCACCAGAGGATGAGGCAGCGTGAGTGCGGCCTCGCGCCCCCGCCCGATGAGCGTTGGCAGGTCCAGCGTGATCTCGGACGCCTTCACATCGCCTCCGACCGACACGAGTTTGATCTTCATGCATATCCCCACTACTTCGGGATCGACGGCACCTGCACATGACCTGGTCACGAACACGTGTGCCACCGGCGCTCTGCGCACCGTCCGGCAGGGACACCTGTCACCGGGACACTCTCTAATGAGTCAATTTCTGCTGAGTCACTGTCCCTTAGTTTAGAAGCTGCCGGTGTGTGCCGCAAACAAGTTGTCTGGTGGCCGGGTGGGCGGTGCGGGGTGTGGGCGGTATGGGCCGGGGGGGTGGCGGGAGGAGTCGGCGCTGAGCGCCCGGCGGGGGGGCGCAGCGCGGGACTTGGCCGTGCGCGTGGGTTGCCGCGCAGCCAAGGATGGGCTACGATTGCCTAAGTTATGTGCTGTTGTTGTGTTGCGCCGGCCGGCCGTTGTCCCGCGGCGGGCGCATCACGCGGAGCTCATGCCGGTCTGGCGAGGGTACAATTGCCCTTGCAAGCTCGGGGGCGGGCTCTATAATCCGGTTTTCCGTAAGTTCGCGCCCGGACTGGGCTCGCGAACGGCGAGGTTTGACGCGGGTGTAGCTCAGTTGGCAGAGCACAACGTTGCCAACGTTGTTGTCGTGGGTTCGAATCCCATCACCCGCTCTTCAATCACTTCTTGGCGAGCTTCCAGGCAAGCTCCGTCGGATGGCTCATACGGCGCACTTTGATGAGTTCCAAAGACACTGATCCCAACGCAGAACAAGAGTCGGCCGAGGCGAAAGAGAAGCCCAAGTTGACGCTGGAAGTCAAGATCGACAAGCCTGGGGCATGCCAGCGGCACGTCACCGTGACGGTGGCCCGGGAGGATGTCGAGCGGTATCTGACCGAGGCGTTCGACGAATTGAAGCCGAAAGCGGAAGTGCCCGGTTTTCGTCCGGGTCGCGCCCCGCGCAAGCTGGTGGAGTCCCGGTTCCGGGATCAGGTCAACGATCAGGTGAAGGGTTCGCTCCTGATGGACTCGTTGAGCCAGGTGAGCGACGAGTACGAGTTTTCTGCGATCAGCGAGCCGGACTTCGATCTCGACGCGGTGTCGATCCCCGAGGATGGGCCGTTCACCTTTGAGTTCGACGTGGAAGTGCGTCCGGAGTTTGAGGTTCCGGCCTGGGACGGCCTGCAGCTGGAGCGTCCGACACGGGAATACACTGACGAGGATGTGGAGCGGCATCTGGCCAGGCTGCTCGAGCGGTACGGCAAGCTGGTGCCGCGCGACGGAGGGGCCGAGCCCAATGACGTGCTTACCGTCGACATCGAGGTCACGCACGACGGCAAGGTGATCGCGGCGCATCCGGGCGTGCGGGTCACGCTGCAGCCCAATCTCAGTCTGCGCGATGCGACGATCAGTGGCTTTGACAAGCTGCTGGCCGGTGCGACCCACGGCGACACGCGGGAAGCCCAGGTGGCGATCAGCGAGGGCGCGGAGCACGAGGCGATGCGTGGCCAGGAGGTCACGGTCCGGTTCAAGATCGAGGAAGTCCGGCAGGTGGAGCTGCCCAAGCTCAACCAGGCGTTTCTGGATTCGATTGGCGGCTTCGAGGACGAAGACGAGCTGCGCGAGGCAGTGCGCCGCGAGATGGAGCGGCAGGCGGGGTTTGCCCAGCAGCGGCAGCTGCGGAAGCAGATCACCGCAGCGCTGCTGCGTGGCGCGGATTGGGAGCTCCCCCCGGCGCTGGTACGCCGGCAGGCGAAACGCGAGCTCGAGCGGATGGTGCTGGAACTGCAGTCTGCCGGCTTCTCGGTGGAGATGATCCAGAAGTACGCCAACGAGATCCGTCAGAACAGCGTGCGGTCCACCGAAGCTGCGCTTAAAGAACACTTCATACTCGAGCGGATCGCTGAGGACCGGGAGATTGACGCGGCACCGGCCGACTACGACGCGGAGGTCGAGTTGATTGCCGAACAGACGGGTGACTCGGCCCGCCGCGTGCGGTCCCGCCTGGAGAAACGCGGCCAGATGGATGCGCTGCGAAACCAGATCATCGAACGCAAGGTGATCGAACTGATCTGCTCCCAGGCCCACTTCACCGACATTCCGCTCCCAACGACAGCGGACGATACCTGTGCGGTGGATCTGGCACTGGCGGGTGGCCACGACGCGTCCGAAATCCCCGAGGCCAAGCATGGAGGTGAAGCCGAGGAACTGCGTGAGCCGATCGACCGTCCTTGAGGGCAGCTCTTGCCCGATTGACGCCTGTGCATCGAGTGCCGGAGGATCTGCTGGCATGAGCCAACTGTTACCTGCTCCGATTTTGAATTCGTACTCCTACCAGTCGTACCAGCGGCAGCGGCAGCTGACGTTGGGCGACCTGCTGCTGGAGAACCGGATCGTGTTCCTCCAGGGGGAGATCTATACGGCGAACGCGAACGACGTCGTCATGAAACTGCTCTATCTGCAGAGCGAGAATCGCCGCAAGGATATTCACTTCTACCTGAATTCGCCCGGCGGGGATGTCGTGTCGACCCTGGCCATCTACGATACGATGCAGATCCTGAGCTGCCCGGTGGCGACCTACTGCG
The DNA here is from genome assembly GCA_036821925.1 of Pirellulaceae bacterium. Classification (GTDB taxonomy): domain Bacteria; phylum Planctomycetota; class Planctomycetia; order Pirellulales; family Pirellulaceae; genus JAAYDI01. The sequence continues at coordinate 14,652 of DAISIS010000033.1, read as the reverse complement.
TGGGGCAGGCGGCCAGCGGTGCGGCCGTGCTGCTGACCGGGGGCACCAAAGGCAAACGCTACGCGCTGCCGCACGCGCGGGTCATGCTGCACCAGCCCTACGGTGGCGTCGGGGGCCAGGTGAGCGACATTGAGATCCAGGCCAACGAGATTCTGCGCAATCGGCAGATGCTCAACGAGATCCTGGCCTACCATTCGGGCCAGGACATCGAGCGGATTGCCAAAGATACCGATCGGGATTTCTTCCTCACTGCGGAGGACGCCAAGGATTACGGCCTGGTGGATGAGATTCTCCGGAAGCCGCCCGTCGAGGCCGAAGCTCAAGACGACAAGAAGAAGTGATCCGCGACGTTTGTACCAGGGAGCGACAGCCAGCCATGACACTCATTCCGTATGTTGTCGAAAAGAGTGGCCGCGAGGAGCGGGTCTACGACATCTACAGCCGGCTGCTGAAAGACCGCATCGTGTTCCTGGGGACCGGGATCAGCGACGAGGTGGCGAATTCCATCGTCGCGCAGATGCTCTACCTGCAGTCTGAGGACTCCAAGTCGGACATTCACTTCTACATCAATTCGCCGGGTGGCAGCGTCAGCGCGGGACTGGCCATCTACGACACGATGCAGTTCGTCAACTGCGATGTGGCCACCTACTGCATCGGACAGGCCGCCTCCATGGGAGCGGTGCTGCTGACAGCCGGCACGCAGGGCAAACGTTTCGCGCTTCCCAATGCCCGGATCATGATCCATCAGCCGCTGGCGGGTATGCAGGGCAGTGCGGAAGAGATCATGATTCACGCGAAGGAGTTCCGGCGGATCAAGGACCGCATGAATGAAATCCTCATCCGCCACACCGGGCATGCTCTGGAGAAGATCGAGAAGGACACCGATCGCGACTGCTTCATGACCGCGGAAGAGGCGTGTGAATACCGTTTGATCGACAAAGTAGTGACGCAGATGGAGAAGGCGCCGCCCGAGTCCTGATGCGCGGGCTTGCGCGCGAGCGCCTCGCACCTATTCGTTCCAGGTATCGGTTCAAGGAAGAACTCGTTCGCCATACCGGGCCGTGCGTCCCCCTGTGAGCTCGCCGGGGGAGGCTGCCCCCCGTGTGCGAGACCCTCTGCCGCCGGGGTCGCGCGGCGACAAGGATGTGACTGCGCGTGAGGATGCCATGAGCATGCGTCTCCTTCTGACTGCCACCTTGGCCCTGGCGCTGCTGGGCGGATGCCGGCACGATCCGCATCTGCAGCTCTATATCGACAACGTCAACGCCGAGAAACGGCTCCTGGAGGACACGCTCTACGACCTGCAGTACGACTACGAGTGCAAGAGTCAGGAAGTCGACAAGCTCCGCAGCGAACTGAGTCAGGCCAAGTCGGGAGACGCCCCGGCGGGGGCGGACCGCAAGTCCGGCCCGCCGTCCGCCCCTGGTGAGAAACTGCCGCGGGACATTCCCGAGTTGGAGCCGCCGACGGTCGAACCGGGCACACCGGCCTCCCCCACCACTCCCGATACGCAGGCCCCGCGGAAACTTGACGACCCGGACGACCTCGAGCCACCCGTGCTGGATCTGGGCGAGGAGGAATCGGATGTGTCGAGCGCTCCCCAGCCCATGCTGGAACAGGCTGATTCCGGCCCGCGGCCCGCCGCCGGGCGGACCGGCAAGGTGGCCTCGCGCTGGACGCCACGCGCTGAACGCCCCCAGGAACCTCCGGCCACGCGGCACCGCGTGGCCGACCGCCCGGCTCCCTCCAGCGCCCAGTCGGCGGCGTCCGGGGCCGCCCCTGCCGCCGGGTCCGGGCCGGCGGCTCAGCAGGCACAGCGCCCGCAATGGCGTCCGTACCGGTGAGCGAACCGTGCGGGTCGCGCCTGCCGGCCCGCATTGCACATCTGGCCGTTGCGCTGCTATCCTCATCGTCATGACCAACACACCCTGCTCCGCCGCACGCACCGCTGCCGCGGTGGAAATCATCTCGCCCGACTTCCCACGCGGTGATTTCCGCGCGGCCATCTTCGACTTCGACGGCACCATCTCCCTGCTCCGCCGCAACTGGCAGGATGTGATGATCCCGATGATGGTGGAGATCCTGCAGGACACCGGCACCCGCGAGACCCGCGCGGACCTGTTCCGGCACGTCGAAGAATACGTGATGCGACTCAATGGCAAGCAGACGATCTACCAGATGATGCAGCTGGCGGAGGAGGTGCGGACCCGGGGCGGCACGCCGCGCGAGCCGCTGGAGTACAAGCACCAGTACCACGACCTGCTGTGGCAGCAGGTGGGGGATCGTGTGGAAGGTGTCCGGTGCGGACGCATCGCGCGCGAGGAGATGACCGTGCCCGGCGCGGAGGAGATGCTGCAGACGCTCTCCAGCCGCGGCCTGGAACTGTACCTCGCCTCGGGCACCGATCTGAAGTACGTGCACGATGAACTGCAGGTCCTGGGGCTGGATCGGTACTTTGGCCCGCGCGTTTACGGTGCGCTGGACGACTACAAGAAGTTCTCCAAGGCCATGATCATCGCCCGCATCATCTCAGACACCGGCGTCCAGGGGCGCCAGATCCTGGGGATGGGCGACGGGTTCGTCGAGATTGAGGAACTCAAGAAGGTCGGCGGACTGGCCATCGGCGTGGCCAGCAACGAAGAGACCCGCACCGGGGTGAACGACTGGAAACGCAACCGCCTGATCCGCGCCGGTGCGGACATCATCATCGGCGACTATCGGTGCCGGGCGGAGCTGCTGGGGCTGGTGGGACTGGCCTGATGCCGGCCGGCTCCTGCCCGACGCGGCGGCGCCGCCGGCCCTGTTTGCGCCCCCGCCGGCACCCCGCTGCGCGCCGCCCCCCTGCTGCGCGCCGCCCCCCTGCGCGCCGCTGCCCCACCCCTGCTTTGAATCGGCACGCCGATCGATCAAGATAGTGGCTGGATCGAGCAACTGCCGGGGCGTACTTCAGGGCGCCGGGTATCCTGCCGTCCGGGAAGGCCGTTCGATACGCACGACACGTGTTCCGCATGCTGAGAAAGGGCTGATTCATGATCGCGAAAGATCGGGTTCCGCAGGCTTCCACTTCCCGACGGGGGTTCCTGAAGCATACCGGTGGCGCACTGGCCGGCGCCGCGCTGCTGCAAGCCATCAACGTGCGCAGCTATGCTGCCGAGGACAACACGATCAACATTGCGCTCATCGGCTGCGGGGGGCGCGGCACCGGTGCTGCGGATAACGCCCTCTCGACCGCCGGTCCGGTCAAGCTGGTGGCGATGGCCGATGTGCTGGCCGACCGCTTGGACTCGAGTTACCAGGCGCTGGCCGGCAAGTTCGGGGACAAGGTCGATGTGCCCAAGGAGCGGCAGTTCGTCGGTATGGACGGGTTCCAGAAGGCGATCGCCGCCATCGCCCCCGGAGGGGTTGCCCTGCTCGCAACGCCGCCCGCGTTTCGGCCAATCCATTTCGAGCAGGCGGTGAAAGCCGATTGCCACGTGTTCATGGAAAAGTCGTTTGCGGTCGACGCGCCCGGCGTCCGGCGCGTGCTGGCCACCGGTGAGGAAGCCACCCGGCGGAACCTCAAGGTTGCCGGCGGTCTGATGAGCCGGCACTACAAACCGCTCGAGGAGATTGTCGACCAGATCCACCAGGGGGCGATTGGCGACGTCATCACATGCTGGGCGTACCGCGTGCACGGTCCTGTCGGCTATACGCCGAAAGCGCCGGGACAAAGCGAACTGGAACATCAGATCCGCAACTACTCCTGCTACACCTGGCTCAACGGCAGCTTCATCCTGGACTGGTTGATCCACAATCTGGATGTCTGCTGCTGGGTCAAGGATCGCTGGCCCGTGCAGGCGCGCGGCCAGGGCGGCCGGCAGGTGCGCGACTCGCTGGGGATGAAAGACCAGCTGTTCGATCACTATGCCGTGGAGTACGAGTTTGATGATGGCACGCGGCTCTTCGCCCAGGGCAGCCACATCGCGAACTGCTGGGGCTTCTTCGGCGACGTGATTCACGGTGCCAAGGGGTCCGGCATCCTGGGCGAAGGCCAGCCCGAGCCGAAACTCTACCAGGGGTTCAAGCAGGACCCGGCCGCCGTGCTCTGGCAGTTCCAGGGGACGCCGCTCAACCAGTACCAGGTGGAACACGACCTGTTGTTCGACGCCATCCGCAAGGACCTGCCGTACAACGAGGCGCAGCGGTGCGCATATGCGGCCATGACCGGCATCCTCGGACGCATGGCGGCCGAAACCGGGCAGCTCATCACGTGGGACGAGGCCCTGGCGTCCAATCTGGAACTGGCCCCCGGTCTCGAACAGTTCACCATGGAGTCCGAACCGCCGGTCACGCCCGACGCGAACGGCAATTACCCCGTCGCGATGCCCGGCGTCACCGTGGCCTACTGAACGCCCGCGCGCCAACCTGCCCCCCGAGCGGGAGTTGCCGCAGTCCGCGCGGCGGCTAGAAACTCTTATTGGAGGAGGGGGGCAGGTGCTGCGACTGGCTTCATATTGAGTGGCGTGCGATGAGACTGAGTATCTTCGTACTGTTGGTGATCTCCGCGTCGGTGGCCTGTGGACGGACGCGGTGCGAGGACGACCAAGTGGCGGACAAACAGTCGACGACACCGGAACGCAGGGCGCAGGCCGCAGGCCAGGCGGCCAAACCGGCTGACGCAGAGGCCGCGCATGCGGACCAGGACAAGGTGGTGCGGACCGAGAAGGAGTGGCGCAAGCTGCTGACCCGCGAGCAGTATCGTGTGTTGCGGATGAAAGGCACGGAGCGTCCGTTCACCAACAAGTACGATCGGCATTTCGAGCCCGGCACATACGCGTGTGCCGCGTGTGGTCAGGAACTGTTCGCGTCGGACACGAAGTTCAACTCCGGGTGTGGCTGGCCCGCCTTCTACGCGGCGAAGGCGGGGGACCGAGTGGCGTTGACGCCCGATCGTTCGCTGGGCATGGTCCGGACTGAAGTCACGTGCGCCCGCTGCGGCTCGCACCTGGGGCACATTTTCGACGATGCCCCGCAGACCCCCACCGGCCAGCGATTCTGCATCAATTCCGTGTCGCTCAAGTTCATTCCGGCGGAATCGAAGGAGCCGGCGCGCGAGGAGCGGGCCCGAGACCAGTCGCAACCGGACAAGGACAAGGCCAAAAACCAGGACAAGGGCACGGACGAGAAGACGACGCGCGGCGAATCACGCGGCGAATCCTGACCCCCGTCACTGCGCGGGCGGCAGTGGCGGAAACGTGACGGTGGCGGGGACGGCAAACTCCCCCTCCATGTCGTAGGGCAGACGCCGTACCACGGTCCCATCGCGGTTCGCAAAGTAGATGCAGGAGACCGACAGCTTGTCGGTGTGGCCGTCGGCCCACAGCATGGCGCAGGGCGAATCCGGCTCCGCACCGATCACGCTGCGGACGTACGTGTGGTTGCGTGGGCTGCCCTGCGTCACGTCACGCACCTTGGTCCAGCTGATCCCTTCGTCGTGGCTGGTCCAGAGGGCGATTTCGCCCCCGGTCCCCCAGCGCTGCGGCCCCGGCTCGGTGGGACCGGCGATCCGCCAGGTCCCGTCCGGCTCGATCCACAACGGGCCCACGTCGTAGTTGTGCGTCGAACGCGTCACGAAGCGCGTCTGCCAGGTCCCGTCGCGATAGTGCAGCACTTCCCAATTGCGCGGGTCCCCTTCGGGTCCCGGCCGGTGACTGGATGACGCGACCAGCAGAATGGCCGGGTTTCCGGCGCGGTCGAGCGTGATGCTGTTGATGTACACCAGACGTTGCACATCAGAATAGGCTTTCACCAGCGCCGGGTTCTGTGGGGCGACCAGCGGTGGGGTGATGGTGGTGCCGTCGGCGGTCTGCCATGTCGCGCCGAGGTCGCGGGTCTCGAGATAGTACAGGTCAGTGCGGGTGTCGGGCGTGCCGCCCGGATGCCTGTTGAACGCGGTGACAATCCGGTGGCCTGACTGGCAGGAGACCTGGTAATGCCCGGCGATCCCGGCCAGCTTGCGGTCTTCACCGCGGGTCCCGTCGAATGCCCGCACGTTCCAGTACAGCTCGCGCCCGCCCGTGTACTTGGTGAACAACTCCAGGATGCCATCGCCCTCCACGGCCCACGGCTGCGGGTAACAGATTTCGTCCGCCGACACCTGTACGAAGCGATCGATATCGTAGGGCTCGACGCTCCGATAGACGCACCCCGGTCGTGACCGGCCACGCCCCGACACGTAGACCCACAGGTGCCCCTGGTGATCGATCGTGAGCGAGGCGTTGTCGTGCGGATCGTTCACCCCCTGCTTGTCATGCAGGATTGTGGGACGCGGCACACGATCGTGCTGGTGGTCGTAGTAGGAGACCATGTTGTAGAGATACCGCTTCCCCTCCTTCGCGCCACCGTAGCAGAAGAACGTCTTCCGCACCTGGGGAGCGTAGATGGCGATTGGCACGTGGTCCGCCGTATACGTGCCCAGGCCGCCTGAGTACTTGTCGCCGTACTCCCAGTACTTCGCCGGATCCTCCCGCAGCTCCGGCGCTGCCGAGTATTGTCCGAGGGTGAACCAGATGCCGCGGTAGCCGCTGTCCTTGGGCTTGCGTGCAGGGTCATCCTGGGCCAATGTCCCGCCTGCCAAAGCGCTCCACCAGACAAACCACGTCATGACTGCGAGATAACGCATGCTGATCCTCCTGGGCTGTCCACTGCTTTCCCGTACGCGGTCGTCAATCGCTTGGCCCTACAGTCTCGCGCGGCAGAATGCCTGGGCCTGATCTGGATCCAGCGCCCGACTCCGCTCGCCGGGGTGCCGGCGGAACCAGCCGGCCACCAGACGCATCTGATCATAATTCTCCCGCGCGGGAAACTGCCGCTGGCGAAAGGTCTGTTCGAGCAAGTCGAGGCAGCGCCGGGCTGCGGCCGGCGTACGCGGCTCACGCACCGCGGCGGCCAGCGTGCCGCCGGCAATGACTAACCAAGTGGTATGGCCGCGTCTGCCCTGCACGCTCCGCCTGCCGCAGGGATAGACGAACCAGTATTCACGCAGCACGCTGCGGACCAGCTCGAGTTGATTGTGCACCAGCAGCAGCTGTCGCCAGGTGTCGCGGTGCAGGGCCGCTTCCTCGAACGCACACGCTGCGGCAGCTGCCCGCATCAGCTGCTCGTAGTGGCCGACGAGCGCCGTATCGCGGCCGTCCAACAGGGCACAGGCCGCGGCGACACGCTGCCCGTACTCCTGCTGCGTCCGTTGACCGGAGCAGGGAGCGAGACAGGTGCCGATCGCACCGCGCAGACAGGACGGGTGTCCGGCGGGGGCCAACAGCGTCAACTGTTCGGCGTACCGGATCGGCGTCCGCTCCGGACACGCCCGCAAGTGGAAGAGGTCGTTGAGCCGCCGGACGGCGGCCCGCACGCGGTGGCCCAGCGGCAACGGTCCCCAGCAGTGCCGGGTCCCGGCGGGTACCCGCCGGCCGGCGCCCAGGTTGGGAGCCGGACCAGCTGCGACGTAGATGTAACCGATCTCGTGCCGGCCCGGCCGGCCGCGGGCATTGAACCGTGGACGCCAGTGGCGGATGAGTTCCAGCTCGCGCAGCTGTGCGGTGAGCTCATGATCGCCCGGCTCCCAGGCCACCCGCGCCGCGTGGCCCGCGATCCGCTGTTCCTTGGCGTCGGGGCGACCTTTGGTGAAGTAGGTCAGCAGCCGATTGCGGAGCTGGCCCGACATGCCGACGTAGATGAGTTCCCCCTGGGCATCGAACATGCCGTAGACGCCGGGCTGGCACGGGCACCGTGCACGCAGCGTCCTGCGCACCTCGCGCACGTCGGCCGACACGGCCAGCGTCTCGGTGGTGGCGTGTCGCGCGCCGCACCGCGAGGGGCCAAAGCCCGTGAACCGTTCGTGCACAGCCTGCGGGTGAGCGAATAGTCCGTCCATGCGGCCGACGCACCGTGTCATGTCGAAACTGCAGAGTCCACGTTTCCCTCAGGTTAGCGAGTCCCCGCGGGGACGTCGACAAGCTAGCAGCCCACGCCGTTGACCACGTTCTGCGGCGCGCCCTGCAGGAAGGCGGCGACGTTCTCGGCCGTGATGACCATCATGCGCCGGCGGGCCTCGCGCGTCGCCCAGGCGATGTGGGGAGTCAGCACGCAGTTGGCGGCGTGCAGCAGCGGGTGATCTGCCGGGGGGGGTTCGGAGGACAGCACATCGAGCGCTGCGCCGGCCAGCACGCCGCGGTTGAGCGCGTCAGCCAGATCAGGTTCGTGCACCAGGCCGCCGCGCGCCGCATTGATCAGCAGGGCGGTCGGCTTCATGCGTGACAGCAGCGCGCGATTGACCATGCCCACGTTGGCGTCCGTCTGCGGGCAGTGCAGCGTCACGACGTCGGACTCCTCGAAGATCGTCTCGAGCGACTGCCAGCTGAACGGCTGGTAGTCTGGTTCGCTGCCGGGCTGCACATCGTAGGCGAGCACTTCCATGCCGAGCGCATGGGCCACAGCGCCGACGCGTCGGCCGATCCGGCCGAAGCCGACGATGCCGATGCGCTTCCCGACGAGTTCACAGAGCGGGGTCTGCCAGAAGCAGAAGTCGCGCTCCTGCCATTGGCCCGCATGTATCAACTCATTGTGCAGGGCCACATGGTGGCAGAAGTGCAGCAGCACGGCCAGCACGTACTGGGCGACGCTGTCGGTGCTGTATTCAGGCACGTTGGACACCGGAATTGCGCGCTGACGTGCCGCCGCGACGTCCACGATGTTGTAGCCAGTGGCCAGCACCGATACGAAGCGCAGCTGTGGCAACTGCTGCAAGGTCGTTGCCGTCAGGGGGGTCTTGTTGGTCAGGATGATCTCCGCGCCGCTCGCCCGCTCGACGATCTGAGCTGCCGGAGTGCGATCGTAGACGACCAGTTCGCCCAGCGCCTCCACCACCGTCCAGGGGTTGTCACCGGGATTGAGCGTGTATCCATCCAGCACGACAATGCGCATGGCAGCGTCCTCGGAGGCGGCATTCTTGCGACCGCGATCAGCGACCATTACAATCGTCGGGCGCAGCGGCACACTGCGCGTGACGGTGTGCGCGAGCACACGGTTGTGCCACCAGGTGCCTGCATTGTAGCAGAATTGCCGGCGCCCAGGCGCCGGGCAGTCAGGCCCCACAGCTCCCCCGCGGCGGCGGACGCGACAAGGACGCGACAAGCTATGGACTATTCCTGCAAAGACCTTGCGAAGATGATCGACCATTCGCTGCTCCTGCCCGTCATGACGGACGAGGAGCTGGAGAATGGGATCCAAGTGGCCATCCAATACGACGTCGCGTCGGTCTGCATCAAGCCCTACTACCTGAGACGCTGCGCCACGCTCCTGGCGGCTACGACGGTCCGGCCCAGCACGGTGATCGGTTTTCCGCATGGTGGAAATGCCACCGCGATCAAGGTGGCCGAAGTGCGCCAGGCGCTGGCCGATGGCGGCGCCGAGCTGGACTGCGTCGTGAACATCGGCCGAGTCCTGAGCGGGGACTGGGGGTATGTGCGGCAGGACCTGCAGGCGATGACCGAGTGTGCGCATGACGGCGGTGCGAAGATCAAGATTATCTTTGAGAACTGTTATCTCCAGGACCGGCACAAGATCAGGCTCTGCGAGCTGTGTGGCGAGCTGGGGGTGGACTGGGTGAAAACCTCCACCGGTTTCGGGACCGGCGGCGCGACGGTGGAGGACATCACGTTGATGCGCAAGTACGCTCCGCCACACGTGCAGGTCAAGGCGGCCGGCGGCGTGCGTACGCTCGATGCGCTCCTGGCGTTCCGTGAGTTGGGGATCACGCGTGCGGGAGCGACCCGGACGGTCGACATTCTGGAAGAATGCCGGCGGCGGCTGAGCGGGGCGTGATGACACCGTATCGTGCATCCGGGAAACGCGAAGCGTGAAGGCCATCCTGCGGGCTGCGGCTGTGCTCTGGGCGTCCCCCTACTCGCTGGCCGGTCTGGCCATCGGGCTGCTGGGGCTGACCACCGGGGGACGCGTCCGCCTGCGGGACGGCGTGCTGGAGTTTTCCGGAGGTCTCACACGCTGGTTCGTCACACACCTGCCGACCGGCCCCGAGACGCTGGCCATCACGCTCGGGCATGTCATTCTCGGGCAGACCCAAGCGTCGCTCGACAGCAGTCACGAGCACGAGCTGGTGCATGTGCGCCAGTACGCGCGGTGGGGACCCCTGCTGGGGCCCGCGTACCTGCTCTGCTCACTCGTCCTCTGGACACAGGGGCGGCGCCCCTACCGCGACAACCCGTTTGAGCGCCAGGCGTACGGCGAGGCGGACCGCGACGGGTAGTCGCCGCGCGCTGCCCGCCGCGTGCCCGGTCGTTCCGCGCCAGCTCCCCTAGTTCGCTGCCGGCGCCGCCGTCAACTCCCGGCCGCTGGCGTTCGTCACCTCCACCCGGTAGCCGTCAGGCGCCTGCACGCTGTACAACAGTTCGTTGCCGCGCCGTTCCCACCGCAGCTGGACCGGTCCGGCCGGGGTGGGGAGGCTGCCGCGACACCAGTCGAGTCGGACATCCGCCAGACGCACCTCGACGGTCTGGTGTGGAATATCCACTCGGACGACCCCCAGCACATCGCGATAGAGCGTGTGCACGATGTGCGAGGCGAAGCCGTGGTTGCAGCTGGCGTAGGCGCCGTCGTTCTCCCAGAGTGTCCCGGTCCGCTCGGCCATGTACAGCAGGTAGGCCGTCGACTCGTCCAGGATCTGCTGCTGGTTGCCGTAACGCGACAGCAACTCGAATCGCAGCATGTTTCCGATGAACGAGTTGGCGACGTGCACGTCCCAGTGCGCCTTCGTCTCCTTGCGGCTGGGGCCGAACTCGTCGCGCAGCACGGTCCACAGCTGGCCGTGCGTCTCGGGCGAGGCGACTCCGAAGAAGAACGCGAAGTACTGGCACACTTCGCTGCGATTCCTGGTCACCTCCAGTTTCCCCTCCTTCCGCAGCGCGTTGTCGACGAAGAACTGGCCGTCGAACGACTGCTGCCGAATGACTTCACGGATCGCCTCACCCTTGGCCTGCAGGTCAGCCAGGTTGTAGATCCGGCCGGCGGCCGCCAGAGCCGCGGCGTACAGCATGTTGCTGGGATAGTTCACATCCTGCACGAACTCGTTCGCCTTCGACCATTCGACAAACACCCAGCCGGGGAGCTTTTCCAGCAGCCCGTCACTGTTCTCGTGGCCGGCGAAATACGCGAACAGCTGCAGCACCTTCTCGCGCAGAGCGTCTACCGTGTGGCGATCACCACTGCGCTCCAGGTACTCCTCCAGCTGCACCACGAACCACAGCGACCAGTTGGGGATGAAGACCCCGTCGTTGTGGTCGGCCGGATAGCACATGGGAAGCATGCCGGCCGGCAGGTACTCGAAGCGAGCCGGCAGCAGGAAGTTCTCGAAGAAATTCTGCTCGACGAGCGTCGTGCCGGTCACGTCCCGGGCCACGCGCGATGTGAAGTAACTGTCGCACAGCCAGCCGGCTCGTTCGCGCGACGGGCAGTCCATGAACACATCCAGCGCATTCTGGCGGAAGGTCTCGATGCCGGCCCGGTACAGTTCGTTCAGCTGGGGATCGCTGCACTCGAAGACCGCCTGTGCCGGATCCGGGTGCTTGTATTCCCGCAGGTGCACCTGCGTGACGCTGCAGGCCCCCTCCACGCAGATCAACTTGAGATACCGCAGGGTGTACGGTTCGATCGACTCCACGGTGTACGTCCCCGGCTCCAGCTCATAGCTCACCAGATTGACGCAGCCGAGACGCTTGAAGTCGACGTCCCCCTCCGTCAGGATCTCGTCGAACGCAAACCAGAGGCGGGACTTCTCCGCGCACTCGAGCGTACCCCCGATGAAGCCGGTCAGGTTGGTGCCGAAATCCAGGATCCGATAGGTTCCGGCGCTCAACGCCACCGCCTCCGCCGGTTCGTACGGGCTGGCCAGCGACTCGGATTCCTGGGAGCGCAGTGCCTGCAGCTCCAGCGACGGGATGGTCTCCAACTGGCTCTCCGGATACCCCTTGAACTGCGGTCCGATGTTGACCAGCGAGCGGTCCTTCCAGAGTTGGCCGGGCGGGTCCTGCTTCGTGACCCTTCCGGCTGCCACATGCTGCAGCGGGTCGCGCATTTCGAACTGCGGGAGCAGCACGCGGCGCGGCAGCAACTGCTTGGCGGACCCTTCCGACAGCTCCACCGAGTCCAGGATGGGAGCCGTGCTGTCGCGCCAGGCGTCAGTGCGGGGCGACTGCCGGTACACCTCGATAAATGCCCGCTGGAAACTGTACCGCTGCACACGCTGTACACGCGCGCCGGGGAGCGTGGCGACGAAATCCAGCCCGTCGGCACCCGTGGCTGCCAATACCTCGTCCCGGTCCGTCACCACCTCGGCCTGCAGGAACGAGGGCTGATCGAGCGTGTTGTACGTGTTGACGTTGTAGCCGGCCACTTCGATGGCCAGCACATTCTGGCCGGCACGCAGGTGGCGGGACAGATCCAGCACATCCATCCGGTAATGGCCGTGCGGCCCGCGCGCCGGCCCGACGGCGACAAAGGAACCGTTGAGCCAGGCGCGATAGACCGTCGATGCGGCAATCTTCAAGGAGACACGCTGCTCCGGCTGGCTGGAGAAAAGCGCCCGAAAACCGGCCGTCAGGTTCATCTCGGTCTCCCTGCCGGTGGGCCACACCGGCCGGGCCGACTGAAAGGCACAGGTCTCCGCGTCGGACGCCAAGGCCCGGAACCGCACGTTGCGCAGGGCCCCGGTTGTGTTCCATGTGGCAATCCCCAGCGGCAGACACGGCTCCATCTCGCCCGTTACGTTCAGCTTGCGGTGCCCCGGCTCGACGCCGCACAAGTACTTGTCGTCCAGGTACGCGGACACCTTCTCGGGAGTCACCCGCAGGCGAATGCGATACCACTGGCCGGTCTTGAACTCCCGATACGTGCCCGTTTCGTTTTCCGCAGCTCGATTGCCGTCAATGCACGACAGGCCGACCACGCCGCCACCCCATCCACCCAGGATCAGCGTCAGCGCGCTGTCGCCGACAGGAAACGACAGGCCACAGAAGAAGTCGCTCCCCTCGACACGCCTGCCCTCCAGCTCGAGTTCATAGTCGTAACGGGGGAATGCCCCGGTCCATCGCACACCAGTGGCCGGTCGGCCGGACCCGATTACCAAACACCCGTCCTGGACCTCCACTTGGCCCCCGTCCTCATAATCGTAGCCGCTGACGACTTCCCAGCCGGCCAGTGATTTGCCGTCGAACAGCGGAGTCCAGCCGCCATTCCCGTCCGGGGACGATTGCCGAGTGTCCGCCTCGTGGTCCTGGGCCGTCAGGCGGCCGGATCCGGCAAGTGTCAGGGCGATGACCAGTAGCACGCGAATCGATGTCATAACGCTGCGCAACCTATGCAGGAGGTCGAGGTGTGGTCAGGCCGAACGCCGGGGGCGCGCGGAATACGCACTCGACGATAAACCACCGAGCTGCCTGCGGTCAACCAGCGAGAAAAATGTGCAGCCACGTGAGGGGAACTGGCGGTCAACGGCGATCAGAGGGCAGACCGTGCCTGCAGCGAGAACTGCCGGCCCTGCCAGCTGACCTGTCACCCCTGTTCACAGGAGTTCCCCTATGCCCCCCGACAGCCGCCACCACCCGCACCTCGCGCTGGGACGAATCCTGGCGACGCCCGGAGCACTCCAGGTGATCGAACACAGTGGCCAGACCCCGGCCGACTTTCTGAGCCGGCATGCTCGGGGCGACTGGGGATGCATATCCGCCAGCGACCAACAGCTGAACGATCGGGCGATCGAATCCGGAGCGCGGATCCTGTCCGCTTACGAGACCCTCAACGGCGCTCGCCTCTGGATCATCACGGACGCGCAGGATGCGGCCGGCCATCGTGAAAGCACGACAATCCTGCTGCCGCAGGAATACTAGCAGGCCACACGCGCCGATCGGCCGTCGCTGCGCTCGCCCACTCCCGGCCGCACGCCGGGCCGGATCGCCGACTACCGGCCTCATTGAGAGGCATTGGCGTCGGCCAAATAGAGGGCACAGCTGTGCGGCCTCGGGCAGTGAAGCGCGCTAAACCGCCCATTTATCCCAAGCAGAACAGTCGTGTGCCGGCTCCCGCTTCGCGCGCAATCGTTTCGCACCAGTATTCGACACGTCGACATGGCTTAACCTATACTAGTGAAAGCACTGTTCGTAACCTGAATCTGCATAATATGTTTTGTGATTTCAGGCAAACCGGGTGGTGGGCGTTGCGAGATACGCATGCGGCGCAACGCAGGCCTCAGATTTGTCAAAATCGGCAAAATGCGTATTCAGGCACGTCACTTGCTTCGTAGGGGGCGGGTTGTTATAGATAGGGGTTTCCCGTCGGTCGGGAAATCTCGGCAACTTTCCCCCCCAAAGACTGCCGTCGACCGGGTGAGGTTGGCGGTCAGTTCCAGCCTATGTTTTCGTGCCGTGAGGGCACCAGGAATGTGCCAACAAGGAGGTGTGCCGTGGGACGGGTGACCGAACCGTCAGCGGGACATCAACAGGGCCTCGAGTGGTGCTGTTCCTGGACAACTGTTGGTTCTGTTGTTGTATGTTTCGAACTTCGCTCGAGCTTCTGGAGGTTGAAGTCACCATGAGACGACGAGTT
>DAISIS010000032.1:0-19698 GCA_036821925.1 Pirellulaceae bacterium | reverse complement strand
AACTGCCCCTCACCGTCCGCGGTGATCGGTGGCGGTTCCCGGTCAAACTCATCCTCCACCGACCCGACGATCTGCTCCATCACGTTCTCCAACGTGACCACCCCGACGATCGTGCCATATTCGTCCACCACCAGTGCCATCAGTTGATGCGTCCGCTGGAAGTGCCGCAGCAGCTGACTCATCGGCATCGTCTCGGGAACGTAATGCGGCGGACGCGCGAATTTCCGCAGATCAACGGGCAGGTTCGGGTCCACCCCCACCAGATCCTTCACATGCACAATGCCGACGACATGCTCCAGCGAATCTTCGCAGAGCGGATAGCGCGAGTGCTTCGTGCGGTTGATGATCTCCAGACACTCGATAAACGACTGCTCCACGTCCAGGAACACGGCGTCGCGGCGCGGGACCATGACGCGCCGGCAGATCATATCGTCGAACTCAAAGATGGCGTGGATCAACCGGTGTTCGCTGCGGGTCAGTTCGCCATGGATGTGCGCCTGCCGCACCAGGGCCCGAATCTCCGCCTCGCTGTGCGGGACGTCCACCTCCGACGTGGACTCAATCCCCACCAGCCGCAGCACCCGTGACGTGGTCAGGGTCAAGGCCATCAGGAAGGGGTAGGACAACACGTAGAAGACCTTCAGCGGCACGGCGCACCAGAGCGCGACGAATTCCGGACGGCGGATGGCGTAGATCTTCGGCGCCTGCTCGCCAATGATCAGGTGCAACGCCGTGATGATCGTAAAGGCCACCACGAACGCGGACGTGTGCAGCGCCGTGGGGGAGGTGATTCCCAGCGCAGCAAATGCCGGCTCCAGCAGCTCGGCAAACGCCGGTTCGCCCACCCAGCCCAAGCCCAGGGAGGCCATCGTGATGCCCAACTGGCAGGCGGACAGCGACGTATCGAGCCGCGCCCCCAGCCAACGGGCCGTGCGGGCGAAGGGCTTCCCTTCCTTCGCCAGCTCCTCGAGCTGACCTCCCCGCACCTTCACCAGGCCAAACTCGGCGGCAACGAAAAACGCGTTGAGCAGGACCATCCCCGCAGCCGTCGCCAGATAGATCGAGTTTTGCACCCAGTGTTCCATAATGCCTATGCCGTTTCGCCCACCCCGCGCCCAATCCCGTTCCCACTCGTATGATACCCCACGCGGGAGGAACCTGATTAGACGCCATGATAATACCTTCCGCTCAGCTCGTCGCCACCCGGGACCACTGCCGTTTTTTTCGTTTCGCTTGCTTGTTCCGGCCCCGACCTTCATCGTACGCTGGCATCTGGTGCAGACGTCGCCGGACGTGCGCTGAGATTCAGACGGAAAAGGTTGACCACGATGCAAGTGGTGTACGTGGTCCCGGGCCGAGTCCGCGACGGCGGCGTGGATCTGAAGAAGGTGCCCTCATGCGACATCCCGATCTGTGCTCTCTCCGCCCCCTGCTTTGCCTGTTCTTGGCCGCAGCCGGCGCCGGTGCCGCGTCCGGCGCACAGCCAGGCGCGCAGGTGGACCAGATCATTGTGGTCTTCAAGACGCACTTCGACATCGGATACACCGACATGGCGAAGAACGTGGTGGAGCGCTACCGGACCACGATGATCGACCAGGCGCTGGCGGTCTGCGACCGCAGCCGCGGCGTGCCGGCTTCGCAGCAATTCGCCTGGACGCTTCCCGGGTGGCCGATGAGCCAGATCATGTCCGACTGGCCGGGCCAGACGGCAGAGCGGCGGCGGCGGATCGAGGAGGCGCTGCGCGCGGGGCAGTTTGTGGTGCACGGACTGCCGTTCACCACGCACACAGAACTGCTGGAGCCGGAGGATCTCGTGCGCGGGCTCGGGTTCTCGTCGCGTGTCTCGCGGGCGGTGCGCGTGGCGCTGCCGCGCGACGCCAAGATGACGGACGTTCCCTGTCATTCCTGGATCCTGCCCACGCTGCTGCGGCACGCCGGAATCGAATTTCTGCACCTGGGCTGCAACGCCGCCAGCAGTTCGCCCCACGTCCCGCAGCTGTTCTGGTGGGAAGGCCCGGACGGATCCCGGCTGCTCACCATGTATGCCGCCGAAGGTTACGGCACTGGGCTGGCGCCGCCGGCAAATTGGCCCTACCGCACCTGGCTGGCGCTGATCCACACCGGCGACAACCACGGCCCGCCGCGCCCGGAAGAGATCTCGCAGTTGCTGACCGAGGCGCAGACACAGTGGCCCGACGTCACCGTGCGGATCGGACGACTCTCCGACTTCGCGGACGCGCTGCTGGCCGAACAACGGTCGATCCCGACCGTGCGGGGCGACATGCCTGACTCGTGGATCCACGGCCCGCTGTGCAACCCGCAAGGTGCCAGCCTGGCGCGGACGGTGCGGCCGCAGCTCGGGGCCGCCGAATCACTCCATGCTCTGCTGCAGCTGTGGGGGCTGGAAGTCGATGATGCGGCACCGACGGTCGCTGCGGCCTACGAGCAGAGTCTGCTGTACGGCGAGCACACCTGGGGGGGTGCGTTGGCCTGGGTGTCCGCCTACGACCGCCCCTTGGCAATGAGCTACGGAGACACCTGGCGCCAGCAGCGTGCGGAGGGCAAGTTCGCGAAGCTCGAGGCGTCCTGGGCAGAGCACACCGCTTATATCGAAGCCGCGCGCGACCTGCTGGTGCCGCTGCGTGAGCGCCAGCTGCAGACCCTGGCACGCTCAGTAGAAGTGGACGGAGACCGGATCGTCGTGTTCAATCCGCTCCCCTGGCAGCGCGACGGACTGGTGTCGCTGCCCTGGCCCGACGCTGCGCCGGCGGCCCTGCGACCGGTCGGTGGCCTGTCCACACTGTCCGCCGACGTCCAGCAGGGTGTGCTGCAGTTCGTGGCGCGCGATGTGCCGGCCATGGGCTATCAAACCTATGTCGTCGCCGCGCCTGCCGAGGCGCACACCGAACTCACCTGCGATCCGCAACAACACAACCTGGTCAGCCCGCATTTCACGGTCACGCTCGATCCGCTGCGCGGCGGCGTCCGGCAACTGGTGGACCGTCACACCGGGCGCCCGTGGGCCGACGATGCGGCGCCGCATGCATTTGGCCAATATTTGTACGAACGATTCGACCGCGACCAGGTTGCCGCGTACGTCCAGGCATATGTCAAAATCGACACCCTGTGGGCCCTTAACGAGCTGGGGAAGCCCGACCTGCCACCCGCAGCGGAAGTGCCCTACCAGGCGCTGGCACCGGCAGGATTTCGCGTCAGTTACGAGCAGACCCCCGTTGCCGTGTCGGCCATCATGGAGTCCACACCGAGCGAGCGGCTGCAGCATCGGGTGACGACGCGCGTCACACTCTATCAGGATCTACCGTGCGTGGATCTGGAAGTGACGGTGCACGACAAGCCGGCTGACTCCTGGCCTGAGGCGGGCTGGATCTGCCTGCCCGTCCGCGCCTCCGCCCCCCAGTTCAGGCTCGGGCGATTGGGGTCGATTGTCGATCCCGCACGCGACCTGGTGCCCGGGTCAAACCACAATCTGCTAGGGCTGCATACCGGGCTGGGGGTGATCGATCAGAGCGGTGCGGGGTTTGGCATCTGCGCGTTGGACAGTCCGCTGGTGAGCCTCGAAGCACCGGGCTGCTGGAAATACGATCCCGCCTTCGTTCCCCAGCGCTCGCATGTCTTCCTCAACCTGTTCAACAACCAGTGGACCACCAACTTCCGCCTGTGGAACGAAGGGACGTGGACATCTCGCGTCCGCTGCTGGCCGCTGGCGGAAGGGGCGGCGGACCAGTCCCTGACGGCCACTGCGCTGGAAGCCCGCTATCCGCTGCAGGCGGCGGCGACCAGCGCGGCGGCCGGCCCGTTGCCGCCCGTGCAGGAGGGGGTGTGTGTGTCGCGCAAAGGTGTGCTCGTCACGACCTTCGGCCAGAACGTGGATGGTGACGGCACGCTGCTGCGCCTGTGGGAACTCGCCGGGCAGAGCGGGGCGTGTACTGTGCGTCTGCCCCAGGCGCTCGCCTCACGGCGTGTGCGCGCAGTGGATCTGCGCGGCCAGCCGCTGGCAACTCCCGCACCACTCGTGCCGGACGGCGTTAGTCTGCAGCTCACACTTGCTCCGTTTGCCCCCGTGAGCCTGCTCTTCGAGTCTCCGTGACGGGCGGCCGCTCCGCGCGCCGCGCCGCAACTCAGCGGCCGCATGTGGACCGCAGGTGGTACACGCCTGATCCCACCTCCAGGATCGCGTGGGGAAGCGTCGCTTCACCCTCGACCGGCGGCTGAATACCAACCACCTTGACACCGGGGGCCTGTGCCCCCGGCGCGCCGCTTTCCGTAACGCCCTCCAGGCGCCGGGTCGGGACCTGCAGGATGGCCGACGTGTTGGGGGGCACCGAGACCTGCCACTCGAACACTCCCGCCTCGACGCGCCAGACGCTTGCGATACGCCCGTAAGCGCTGTCATAGTGGCCAGCGGCCGACGTCACATCGCCGACCGGTTCCGGCACCAACTGCACCTGCCGGAACCCGACCGAGCCCGCGGCCTGCTGAATGCCCAGCAACGACTTGTGGAACCACTCGCGAGCATGCCCGAACATGCAGTGATTCATCGACGAACCTGGGCCGTTCCACGTCTCTGACAGCGTCTGGAACCCCAGCTTGAGCATGTACCCGTACCCGGGCGGATCGTCGCGCTCGAGCATTCGGTACACGACATCCGACCGTCCCGCATCAGCCAGCGTCTGGACCAGCATGCGGAAGCAGACTTCGCCGGTTGTCTGCCGGTATCCGTTTTCTTCCAGGGTCCGCAGAAGCGCCGCGAGCAACGGCGACCGCAGTTCCTCCGGGACCAGATCGAAGTGCAGCGCAGTGGCCAGTGCGGCCTGGGAGCCGGTGGCCACAGTCGGCTTTTCCGCATCCACATAGGCGCGCTGGAAATCGCCCCGCACCTGGGCTGCCAGGGAAGTGAACTCGCGTGCATCCTCCGGCCGGCCCAGCATGTCGGCCACCTGCGCCACAATGCGGGCGTTGTCGTAGAGGAACGCGGTGGCTGTCAGTTCGAGCGGCGTGAGTTGCGAGTAGCCCGCGTGCCCCTTGTCCGGAGTCCAATCGTACCAGTCGCCCAGTCCGGCCCGGGCCAGCCCCTGCGCATTCCTCGTGCCGGCCAGGTAGCGGACATAACGCACCATCGTGTCGTACTGCGCGGCAAGCACATCGCGGTCGCCGTACCAGCGGTAGAGCATCCAGGGCAACTGCACTGCGGCACTCCCCCATTCGGCCGATTCAAAGAAACCGTCGGCAAACCGCGTGTATTCGGGTGCGATGTCGGGGACCAGGCCGCTGTCCAGCTGCGACTCGCTCGTGTCCTGGCAGATCTTGCGGTACAGCTGATGGACGTTCTGATGATAGAGAATCGACGGCCCCATCAGATGTGCGACTTCCAGCCAGCCCAGCTTCTCGCGGTGCGGACAATCGGTCAGCACCGACTGCAGGTTGCTACGCACACTGCGGCCGATCATGGCGTCGATGTCATTCAACCGCTGGCTGGAACTGCGGAACGCGCCCACTTCTGCCGCGGAGCTGGTGACGAACTCACTCCCCACCTCCAGCAGCATGGGGAGCCCGGTGCCGGAACCTGCGTCTTCCGGCCGCGCAACTCCGGACACGTAAAGGTACTGGAAGCTGAAGTAAGTGAAGCGCGGCACGAACGTCTCTTCACCCTCGCCCTTGAGCGTGTAGGTGTACGCGTGCCCCTCCCACGGATGCCCCTGTTGTTCCGCACATGTCACCGTGACCTGCTGTCCCCGCTGGCCGCGGACCTTGAAGAACGGGCGTGCCGACAGGTTCAGACCGCAATCGATCTCATACGCGCCCGATTCCAACCGGTTGATGGCGGCCGGCACCAGGCGTTCGGCCACGTGGATGGGCGGGGCGTACTGGGCGACCAGTCGTCCCCCCGGCCCGTCGCACGCCGCGGCCGCCCCCCACGCCGTGGCATCAAAGGACGCCGTGTCCCAGCCCGGCAGTTCGCGCCGCGCGTCATAGTCCTCGCCACCATAGATGCACGAGAACACGATCGGCCCCGGCGCCGTGCGCCAC
This sequence comes from Pirellulaceae bacterium, assembly GCA_036821925.1. Taxonomy (GTDB): domain Bacteria; phylum Planctomycetota; class Planctomycetia; order Pirellulales; family Pirellulaceae; genus JAAYDI01. The sequence goes on along the minus strand of DAISIS010000032.1, from coordinate 13,650 downwards.
GACGGATCGGACGCCACGATCTGGGTCGTACCGTCGGTAAACGTCACATGCAGCTGGCAGATCAGCTGGGGCGCCCCGAACGAACCGGTGAACTTGACGTAGCGACCGCCAGTGACGTTGTACATGCCGTTACCGAGCATGACGCCCAGCGCGTTCTCGCCGACCTGCAGGCGGTCGGTAACGTCGTAGCCGCTGTACAGGCACGTCCGGCGGTAGTTGGTCCACCCCGGATCCATCACCCAATCCCCCACGCGCTGCCCGTTGAGACGCAGCTCATAGTGCCCCAGTCCGCAGATGAACACGAGCGCGTGGCGCACAGGTTTGGCCAGCGCAAAGCGATGCCGAAACAGCGGCAGCGCTCGCGGGGCCTCGCCCCCCGGCGCCGTGATCCATTGCGCCACCCATTCATCTGCCGACAGCAGTCCCGTACAGAACCGGGCCGGTCGGCTCCAGGTAGTCGGCTGGCCGTCCTGATCCCAGAGCTGCACCTTCCACCAGTAGCAGGTGTGCGACTGGAGCGGCGGCCCGCTGTAACGCACGTCCACGCTCTGATCCGAGGCAACCTGGCCACTGTCCCACACGTCGGCGCGATCTGCCTGCAGCAGCGTTTCATCTGCAGCCACCAGGATGCGATAGGCGGTCTGCCGCAGCCCGCGGCGCTGCGGGTCCACGGCTTGCGACCGCCACTGGAAACGCGGCTGCGCCGCATCCACATTCATCGGCTCTTCGCGGCACTCGCAGCGCAGCGCGGCAGGCTCCAGGCTGCTCCCCGCCCAGGCCGCACGCACGCCGACGGCGGCCGCAACCAACCCAGCGGCCGTAACCAGTACCAGACCACGGCAGGCAGTCGTCATGTTGCACAGCTCCTCACTACGAGAACTACGAGATACGGATTGCCCACACGCCGCGCACACGCGGCGGTCAGCGACAGAGACACTCGCACGGCCATCCCATCAACGTGGCCACCTTCCGGAACGGTTCCAGGTTGTGCCCTACACTCAGGGCACCGTGATGGGTCGGCGCCAGCTGAAACCAGTCGTTCATGAACTGGGTCGGCCCCTGGGCAAACCGGACATGCGTCATGGTATTGCCGATCCGCAGGATCGGTGCCGTCACGGCTTCGCCTTGATTCACGATCGTACGCAGGCGGCCGTCCCGGGTCTGGGTGACGTTCAGCAGCGTGACCGGTCCTTTCCGCACAGTGGCTTCCACCGATACGCCGGTCCCCCACTTGCCGTGATAGAGCCCCATGCCGCGCAGTACCGGCTGGCCGTCGGAAATCGCGATGTGAAACGGCCCATCGTGCCCCAAAATCATCGTCTGCCGCACATAGTCGGCGGCCACGATCTCGCTGTAGCTGCCGCCGACCCCCAGGATGTCGCAGACCTTCATGGCGATCGCCGTCTTCATGTCGCCTTCACCGGAGCAGGGGATCCCCTGGGCGGTCAGCAGCGAGTGCCCCAGAATGAACGCCTCCTGCAGCAGCTGGTAGTCGTTCCCCTCCCGCCCGCGGTAGTAATAGGTGAGCGCATCCAGGTCGCAGGCTCGGACCAGCTTCTCCTGAGCGACGGCGACGCGGCAGGCCACGTCCAACTGTTCCGGCCGCGGCTTGCGGGCCAGCGGATCAGCTGGCGAGTCTTCACTGATCACGAACATCCGGCGCACTTCATCCAGCTTGGCCTGTTTTTCGGCGTCGGTGACGGTCGCCAGGATCTGCGCCAGGTCGCACATCTCCAGCACCTCGACGTGCATGCCCGTCTGGGCGGTGATCATAGTGAAGTCGCTGTACATATCGAGCATGCCGGGATAGGTGTGGCCCAGGAATCCCATGCGTCCTTCGCGCAGCGTGCGCGCGACGCCAGCGGCCTGCACCCACTGCCGGATCTCGTCCCATGCAGCGAGCGCCTCCGGGTGGCGCGCCGTGTTCTCATCGGCCAGGGCGATCGCTGGCGACTGCTCCAGGCCCAGCAGGCCGCTGACCACGTGAAAGTCCACGCCGCAGCGGTTGAACGCATTGGCAATCTCGGGCACCGCACAGCCGACACAGTGGGCGAGCCACTCCCCCGTCGTCGTGCGTGCATAGTCCATGGCGGCGGTGGGCTGCAGGTTCAGCACGACGATCGGCCGGCGGCAGTGCTGCGCAATGTGGATGTGCGCCGCGCTCATCGCGTAGGTCGCAGCATGGCAGAAGATGAGATCCACCTGCGCGGCCTGCAACTGCTCGGCCGCCCGGCGCCCGGCTCCTTCTTCATCCACCATCCCCACGTTGCACACCTCGCCCCACGCCGCCATCCGCTGCGCGATGAAGCGGCCGTAGCCCAACAGCCGCTCCAGCAGACCCGGAAACTGCTCCCAATAGTGCGGATGCCCCACCGCGTACAGTCCGATGCGGGGTCGCTTGGCCGGCTTGATCGCTTCAAACATGGATGCCCTCAATGATGTAATCCGTCACGTTCAATCTGTCAGTTTCCCGGGTCCAAGTCTTGTGGGTCTGCGTCCAGCACGAGGACTTCGAACGGCCTCAGCTCAAGGCGCATGGGATGGCCTGCTGCCGCGGTCCGCGCGGGCTGGCCAGCGTCGTCCGACCAGGGGCTGCGGAGCGTGTAGGTGGTCGCCGCCCCGCCCGGCAGTTCGAAGGCCGCTCCGACATCCAACGCATATTCGTGCGGCTGAGCGTCCGGGTTGCGCAGTATGATAATCCCTTTGCGCGGCGACCAGGATGCGTAGCCGTAGATCTCGAGCTGCGAAGGATCGCCGCCGATCCAGTGCGTATCGACCAGGACATCGGCGTTGGCGCGCGACCACCTGGCCGCCTCCGCCAGCACACGCCAGTCCGCATCGGTCAGTTTGCCGGGCTGAATATAGAGTTCCTGCAGACCGGTGCCGCTGCCGAAGAACGCGCGCACGTCGTCGCGGAACCCGTCCGCGTTGAACGTGGGCTCACCCGCCGCACCTTGCCGCGAATACGCCACGCCTTGTGTCATGAGCGAATTGAGCGGATAGAGCGGCGCGCGGCAGACGATGTTGCGGTATGTTTCCTGATCGCGGTAGGTGAGCCACTGCTGCTGCAGAGTGCCGACGCCGGCCAGACCCATGTCCCCCCCTTGGCGCCACAGGGAATCCGCGTAGCGCAACCAGAACGGGGAGGGCCACGAGCCGGTCGTCAGGTTGATGAACAGCTGCGGATGCTCGCGCCGCAGCTCCTGCATGAGCCGCCGCATGGCCTCCGTGTCCCGGATGTACTCACCCGCTCCCTGCGCGTAGCTGCCCTGGGCAATCCCGTCGAACTTGAAGTAGTTGACTCCATAGTTGCGGATCATGCCCACGCAGGCCTGCCGGAAGGCCTGGTAGTATCGGGGACCGGCCAGCGAGAAGCCTGTGGGATTCGTTTCGAATCCCTGTTCGCGACCGAACGCCAACCGCTTCTCGCGCGGCTCGCCATAGCCACCGAACGGCGATAGCCAGACACCGAGCTGGGTGCCGTACTCGCGACACAGGTCGGCCAGCGGTGTGAAGCCGCGGGGGAATCCCGCGTGGAACTGCCACAGGGTGTGGGGATCGTCCCAGCCGTCATCGAACACCATGCCGTCCAGCACGACGCCATGCCGCCGCGTCAATCGCTCGCCGAACAGCCTGATCGCTTCGAGGCAGTTGTCCTCGTTCAGCGCGAACGGCTGCCAGGCGGTGTCGTACCAGGAGTTGTAGTGCAGGTACGGCCGATAGGGATGCGCACGCTCGCGCTCCAGGTAGTAGAGAAACGCGCGGCGCAGCTGGCCCTCCGGCGCCACGCCGACCACGAAACTCTGCTGCACCGCAGGATCGCCGGGCTGCAGCTCAACATGGCGGGCCAGTCGGCACTGCACGGCAGGGACCGACGACTCAACCCCCTCGGCGGACGCCCGCACGCGGTTGTCAGCCATGGGATCTTCGCAGCCCATGAAGAGCGGCCCCACCGTGATCAGCGACCCGTCGACGCTCCCCGCGCTGGCCGCCCCCGGAATCGTCTCGTCCAGCCAGACGATGTCCCGGATCGCCACCGGTTGCTCCCCAGCGCTGAGCTCCAACTCCTGCCGGATGTAGTTCGCCTCGTCGTGCATCATGCCACGCCACACGACGCGCAGCCGCCCGTCCTCGGAGACCAGCGTGACTTCCAGGCCGCGGCCGGCAAACTGGTCGGCCAGCTGCGGGCCAGCCCCGTGCGCAGCGTCCTTCGCGACAGCGCTGTGACGGACCACGCGCAGCGCCGACGACGGGCAGGTCGTGCCGTCTGCCAGCAGGATGCAGAACAGGTCCCGCCCCGACTCCCACGCTGCGCCGCTCTGCAGGTCGCGCACCGCCATGCCCTGCAGCCGGCCGCGCGGGAAGCCCCACCAGCCCGCCAGCACCGCGTTGGAGTACTCGATGCGGTCTGCCTGCAACGCCACCGCCGCCGGGCCCGGTCGGCGGCCCGGGTACTCAACCGACCACGCCGCGCGTGGAACGGCCGGAACGGACACGAGAGCCATCATGACGGTCACTTCGAGCACTATCCGGTGCATGGCACACCCTCCTCAGAACGCGGTGTCTGCGAGCCAGCCTGATACGAGCGGAACCCGTCCTGATTGTAGTGTGCCGGCGAATCGCGATACACTCCTGACGTGCCCTCGATTCTGCCCGCCGGCGGCCTGTCCTGAACGGTGGATCCCCCGCAGCAATTCCAGACCAGTGCCGAGAAGAGTTCAGCAGCCACACAAGGGGCGACCGATAGCCTCGAGGGGTGACCAGCTCGCCGCGCGAACGCGTGTCCGATCGCACAACTCTCCGGCGAGCGCCGTCACACCATGCACCATATGCACCTGCCTGCTATTGTAGGCACTGCAATCCGGGTCGTGGTGTGACATCGCTCGCGAAGACGCCGCGTGGCAGTGGATGCGACGAGGGACGCGAGCTTGTCACCCTACGGATACTTGGCCAGGTGTGGGGTGGTGAAAGAATCAGCAGTGTCCACAAAGAACAGGGAACTAAGCCGCAAGCAGAGCCGCCCGGCCAGCACCGGGAAGAGTCCAGCGGCCGCGCAAGCTCTGGGATGACGGGCCATGCTGTGCGGCGCTGAAGTCGTTGGCCATCCATTGGCCCGGCGTGTGGCCGAGACTGCCACCGTCAAACAGCCGCGGTGTGCCGCGCGCGGCATCGCCGGTATGATACCGGCCGCGGCTGGACCCGACCTCGATCGGCCGCCGGTGCGGTGGTGGCCTTCCCGCTCGGCCGGCGCACGTCGGGCTCGCTGACCCAGAGCTGCGTTGGGTGGCTACGCCCCCGAACTTGCCCGGGGCAATTGTCGGTTGCCCGCTACGCGGGCGGCCACGATTCCCACCTATGCGACCGTCCACGAAGTCCACGAAGTCCCGTAGGGTGAATAGAATCAACAAACCGCAAGGACGTTGTGCCACGACCCCTCCCACCTCCATCCCTTGTCTCGCGCCGCGCTCGTTCGTACGCTTCCTGCGGAAACGGCAGTCACTCTCTGAGACGAGGGGCGAGGGAGAATACGCATGGCATTTACGGCGACCCAGGATCTGATGTTGCCGGCAACGGTCACCGGTTCGTGGCCGCGGCCGCGCTGGTACACGGCCAACATGTGGGGACGGCCGCTGGACACGGCCATGATGGACCCGTGGTACCGGGAGCAGTTCACCGATGCGCATGGGAGTATTGTGTCGGAGCAGGCGCGGGCGGGACTCGATGTGCTCACGACCGGCGACTATCACCTGGACGAAGACGTGGCCGGCCGATCCTGGCACCACTATCCGCTCCAGCGCTGGAAGGGACTCGAGCACGAGGAACTGCAGACGCAGCGCACGCGTTCCCCGTTGCTGTCCTATCCGGTCGGCACGATGCTCGACTCGATCTACAAGTCGTGGCGCTGGCCGCGCGTGATCGGCAAGGTGGAGCACGACTCGAAGAACCCATTGGAGTATGCGAAGATCTGGCGCATTGCGCAGCAGGCGGCGGCGGCAACCGGCAAACCGGTCAAGTTCGGCACCTGTTCGGCGCAGGTCCTGGCGTTCTTTCTGGACAGCCACACGCCGCAGTACGACCTGGACGACAAGAAGCAGTTGATCTGGGACATGGCCGAGGCGATGAACCTGGAGCTGCGTCAGCTGGCGGCCGCCGGGTGCCGCGTGATCCAGGTCGAGGAGCCGACACTGCACTTCATGGCCCGGTACCATCCGGAGCAGCAGGAGCTGCTGGATTTCCTGGTCGATGCGTTCAACCGCGAGGTGGCCGGACTGGACGACGTGGAGATCTGGATCCACACCTGCTGGGGCAACCCCAACATGCAGAAGGTGTTCAGCGACGAGTCGTACGCCAACTCGATGGAGATTTACCTGGAACGTCTCAAGGGGGACGTGTGGACGATCGAGGCGGCGGAGAACCACTTCCGCGAACTGTCGCTCTTCGACGCCTACAAGGATCGGCTCACGAAGAAGATCGCCGTGGGAGTGATCAGCCATCGCACGCTCCAGGCCGATTTCCCGGCGGTGGTGGCCGAGCGGATCCGGCAGTGTCTCGAGCACATTCCGGCCGACAAGCTCGTGCTCTCGACCGACTGCGGGTTTGGCCGCGGGGGATTCAACCGCCACCTGGCGTTCTACAAGACGATTGCCATTCCGCTGGCGCGCAACCTGGTGCTGCAGGAGTTGGGCGTGGAGCCGCGGTATGTGCCGGCCGCGGACGAGCAGCTCGCCTGGGACGTGCTTCCCGATGACGAACCGCTGACGCACAGCAAGCCGTTGCGCTGACATGCTCTCGGGCCCGGGTCCTCGCGGGGTGGCGCCGCGAAACGCGGCTGGCCCCGAGTCACGGTCTGCCAAACCAACTCAGTCGCTGCAATCAGCAGGAATCGCACAAACGGAACGGGAGACAGCGGGCGGGGGGCCGGCGCGCGTTCCCGGTGAGTTCCCCGGGAGCTGGGGGGGGCGGGTGCACGATACATAGCAGGAGGAGGACCGCAAGGTCCTCTTTCCGGAGGTGGCTGTGGCGGGGAGCCGGCGTCGTGGGGATGCCGCTCGATCCCGCGCAGGGCGCCTACACGGTTGCGGAACAGGACGGTGAGGTCTGCGGGTTGCGTTGGGCGACGAGGTTAGCTTCCCTCGTGACGCATTGGGCCGTTACGCCCGGCGAGGCTGACGCCGGACCTGTCGTCCTGTTCCGACCGTGGTCCCGGGGGTGCGGTGCGCGGGGTCAGTGCTGAGCGACGACGCGTTGGAAGTGCAACCTGACCTCGCGGTCCACGACCCGCCGCACACCCTCGACCAGGCACCGCGGCTCGTTGTCTTCCTGCCCGATCCGGATGATGTCATCCAGTTTCATGCCGGGGGGGACCGTGAAGGTGGACTGGAAGATGATCTGATTGCCGGCATCCAGTTCGGGCACGACGAAGTGGCACGTGGCGCCGTAGGTGAGCATGCGGCTGGCGAACGCATCGTGATAGGGTCGCGGACCGGGGAAGCTCGGCAGCAGTCCGTGGTGCAGGTTGATGATGCGCCCGCCCGCGTAGGTCCAGCAGGTCGCGGGGGGCAGAATGCGCATGTAGCGGGCGAGCACGACGTAGTCGGTCTCGTACTCGTCCAGCAGTGCCACCATCTGGCCGTCATGCGGGTTGCCCTGTTCGTCCGCCGTCAGATGCCAGGGGACGTGGAACTGTTCGGCCAGTCCGCGGCAGGCCGGGCGGTTACCCATCATCACGGCGATGTCGGCGGCCAGCCGCCCGTCGCGGACGGCGCGGAGCAGCGCCAGGGGGGGCTCCGTGCGGTGGGTGGTCCAGAGGGCCAGACGCGGGCGCCGCGCGCGGAGCTCGGGGGACCAGACGCGAATGGCCAGGTTCGTGCGCCGGCCGATCTGCCCCATGGCCTCGCACAGCTCCCCGTACTTGCCGGTGGGCAGTGCGATCCGCAGCAGCATGGCGAACAGCGCGGCCGCGTCGTGATTGTACATCTGGATTTCTTCGATATTGGCCCCCTGCCCGGTCACGAAATGGACGATCGGGTCGGCCAGCCCCACGTTGTCGGGCCCGAGGGCGGTGATAATGGTTTCCATCGCGTGTTCTGCGTCAACTGGTCAAGCGCGACCCTGTCTGATACCCTGAACTAGCCAAATATAGGCTGTCGCAGCGGCCGGCCACTGGTCGGGCTGCGATTTCGTCTTCTCCCCGGACCCCGTTTATCGCACATATCCGTCATGACCGAGCCAATTCCCCAGCAGATCTCCCGCGCGCAACTCCAGCCGGGCGAGGTGCTGTGCGATTACTGCACCGGCCGCTGCTGCCGGTACTTTGCCCTTCCGATCGACGCGCCGACGGCGCAGGCCGATTTCGAGTATATCCGGTGGTATCTGCTGCACGACCGCGCGACGGTGTTCACGGAGGACGGCCAGTGGTACCTGCTGGTCCACACCACGTGCAAGCATCTGCAGCCGGACAACCGCTGCGGGATCTACGCCACGCGGCCGCAGATCTGCCGTGAGTACTCGACCGACGCCTGCGAGTACGACGACGACTTCACGTACGAACGGTACTTTGAAACACCGGAGCAGATCAGCGAGTATGCGGAGGCGGTCCTGCAGAAGCCCGGCCAGGAGATCCGCAGTCCGCGACCCGCGTTGCTCCCCGTATTGAGCTGAATTCCCGGCAGAAGGCGGCCCACCGTGTCCCTCATTACTCCGCGCACGCTGAAAGGCTTTCGCGACTACGTGCCAAGCTCCATGATGCCGCGCGAGCGGCTGATCGAGACGGCCAAACGCGTCTACCGGTCGTACGGCTTCAGCCCGATTGACACGCCGGCGCTCGAGTACCTGGAAGTGCTTCAAGGCAAGGGCAGCGACGAGACCGATCGCCAGCTGTACCAGTTTGTCGATCACGGCGGGCGCGCGGTAGGGCTGCGGTTCGATCTGACGGTGCCCCTGGCGCGGTTCGTGGCCCAGCATGCGGCCGAGCTGGGGATGCCCTTCAAGCGCTACCATGTCGCCACCGTATGGCGCGGCGAGAACACGCAGCGGGGCCGGTACCGGGAGTTCATGCAGTGTGACTTCGACACGATCGGGACCAAGAGCGTAGTGGCCGACATCGAAACAGCGCTCGTGATCCACGACCTGATGCTGGCCATCGGCTTCGACCAGTTCACGATCTGCGTCAACAACCGCCTGGTCCTCAACGGCCTGCTCGAGAAGCTCGGCCTGGCGGCCCAGGCGACCGCCATCCTGCGGGCGCTCGACAAGCTCGCCAAAATCGGCGCGGAGAACGTGCTCGAGGAGATGCAGCAGCAGGCGCAGGCGACCCGCGCGCAGGCCCTGCAGGTGCTCCAGCTGGCCGCCCTGCGCGGCACGGCCGACGAGGTGCTGCTGCAGCTCGACCCCATCCTGGCGGGCAGCGCGAACGGTGCGGCCGGCGCCGAGAGCCTGCGGCAGGTGCTCTCCGGCGTGCGGGCGGCCGGCGTGCCGGACACGCGTGTGAAGCTCGATCTGTCCATCGCCCGCGGGCTCGACTACTACACCGGCACCATCTTCGAGACCTACCTGGGCCCGCTCCCCACGATCGGCAGCGTCTGCTCCGGCGGCCGCTACGACAATCTGGCCGGGCTCTTCACGAAACAGCAGCTGCCTGGCATCGGCGCCTCGCTCGGACTCGACCGGTTACTGGCCGCGATGGAAGAGCTGGGCATGGTCGAGAAGGTGGCCACGCCGGCCACGGTGCTCCTCACCTATTTCGCCCCGGACCACCTGCCGGCCTACCTCCAGCTGGCCGCTCAGCTGCGTGCGGCCGGGCTGCGCGTCGAGCTGTACCCGGAAGCCAAACGGTTGGGCCAGCAGCTCAAGTACGCCGACCAGCGCGGATTCCGCGTGGCGCTGGTGGCCGGCGACGACGAATGGGCACGGCGGACCTGCCAGGTCAAGGATCTGCGCACCGGCGAGAGCCGGGAGGTGCGTCTGGACCCGCACGCCGAGCCCGTCGCCCAGGCAATCCATGCGATTCTCCGCAGCGATCTGCCGGCGCCGGAGGAGCGCTGACAGCGCCCGACTCGCGTTTGGCAGTCCGGCCGCGGTGGATTACAATAAGCACCCGGCGCGACCCGTGTCGCCGCGCCTGCCACCCGTGCCCGCACCAACCCCGACGGCCGCCGATATCATGATGTCACAGCCTCCTGCGCTCCGCCGCCACCTGCTGGTGATCGTCCTGTCCGCACTCCTGCTCGCCGCGCACACGGCGCCGGCCGCCGCCGCGGCCCCCCCCGCGGCGCTGACGCTGCCGGTGCTGTGCGGAAAGAGCTGGATGATCGGTTACGCGCTGCTGTTCCTCGGCATACTGCTCGGCATGCTCGCGCTGCTGATCCCCTCCATGCGCAAGGTGCTGCGCAAGAAGGACTGAGCGCGAGGCGGCCGGCCCGGCCTAGGCCGCGGACCGCATCCGCTTCGCGTAGTAGCGGCCGATCTGGTCGACCACCGCCGCCTGCTGGGCTTCGGTCAGCTCCGGATAGATCGGCAGACTGAGCACTTCGTTGGCCGCCCGTTCCGTCTCCGGCAGGCTGCCAACCTGGTACCCCAGCGGCTCAAAACACTCCTGCAGATGCAGCGGCACCGGATAGTAGATCTCGCTGCCAATGTTGGCCTTCGCCAGGTAGCCGCGCAGCGCGTCGCGCTGGCCGTCCGGCACGCGGATCGTGTACTGATTCCAGACGTGACAGTGCTTCCTGGTCGTCGTCGGCAAGACCAGCTGCCGGTCGAGATGGGCCGCCGTGAACAGCTCGTGATAGCGTGCGGCGTTCCGCGCCCGCGCCTGGTTCCACGCATCGAGCTGCTGCAGCTTCACGTTCAGCACGGCCGCCTGGATCGAATCCAGCCGGCTGTTGATGCCGACCACCTGGTGATAGTAGCGCGGCTCCATGCCGTGCGCGGCGTACAGGGCCAGACGATCGGCCAGTCTTTCGTCCCGGGTCGTCAGCATGCCGCCGTCACCCATCCCGCCGAGATTCTTCGTGGGATAGAAACTGAAGCAGCCGACGTGCCCCCAGGACCCGGCCGGCCGACCCTGATAACCGGCGCCGATCGATTGGGCCGCATCTTCCACGACGTACAGGTCGTGCTGCTGGGCCATCCGGGTGATCTCGTCCATCGCCGCGCATTGCCCGAACAGATGGACCGGAATGATCGCCCGCGTGGCACGCGTGATCGACGCCTCCACCTGCTCCGGATCCATGTTGAACGTCACCGGGTCGATGTCGACGAAGACCGGTTGCGCTCCCACACGCCACACGCAGCTGGCCGTCGCGAAAAACGTGAAACTCGGCACGATGACCTCGTCGCCAGGTCCGATCCCGAGCGCCATCATGGCCAACAACAATGCATCGCTTCCCGACGCACAGCTGACGGCGCGCGACACCTCGCACCGCCGCGCTACCTCGGCCTCCAACTGCCGGCAGTCCGGTCCGTGCAGGAACCGGCCGGAATCCACCACGCGCGCGATCGCCGCCAGAATCTCGTCACGCAGCGGAACGTTGCCGCCCACGACGTCCAACAAGGGAACCGATACGGGAGTGGTGCCTGAGAGATGCTGCGACGCGTTCATGTCGATACCCTTGCCTCCTTGCCTAGGTGCTCGCGGCGCATCGCCCAACTGCCCATCCGTGCCTGGGTTGCGCCAGATCGGGGGCCAGCATAGATCTCCCTGGCAAACGGGTCAAGATCGGAAGCACCGCCCCCCAGCTAGCACCGGACGCTGTCAACCCTGTGCGCGCAACGGGCCGCAGACGCCTACATGCATGGGCCTCCTCGACGAGTGCCTCGGTGTATTACGCCGAGGCAACTTGACGTTCCCGGGATCGGTGCGAGCGTACATCATCAAGCCGTTAGTCTGGGGCTCTTCGACGGAGGCGTTGACGCCCTTCTGATGGGTGGATTGATCAACCTTGGTGGCGGTCCAATCGCGTCCCACTTTCATGAGTTGTTGGGACTTTGATTTCTGAGATGAGTTTTTGGGACGGCCCGCTTCAAGTCACGATTGAAGTTAGCGATGCGGCCGGAGTAGATTAGCACAGGAACCATTGATGGGTGGTGGGGCCACCACTAGCACCGGGCCCGCTGTCTGCACGCCCAGCTGGGGAGATTCGCAAGTAGGGATCCAATTGGATATGGAGGCGGAACAGGCCTATTCCAATATGTCGCCTCGACACCGGCAAGTGCAACCGACCCAAGTGGACTTGGTTGTGATGTCGATTTCTTTAAGAAGAAGTGTCTCGAGGCCTGCGACAAGTTCATGAACGACAGCCCCGCCCAGCGTGCAGCATGCCAAGAGATCTGCAGGAAGCTCAAACCCGGGAGGTTATTCTGTCGCGCGTGGGGCAATGCGTGCAAAGCCCTGAAGAATTCTGATTCGTTGAGGGACTGTGTCCAAGCGTGTGGTGCTGTTTGTACAGGCTCCAACGGCCGATTGGATTGCGCGACAGGGGGTTAACTTGGCGGCCAGATGACGTCACAGGCAGCTTTGGCCTTTCGAGCAGCCTGATGTGTGACTCTGTCCTGCACTGAAGATCATGAGAAGTCACGATGCCTGAAAACATCCATATTGAACTGGCGCGGATAGGCTCGCTGTTGCAGGGCGTCGACGTTGTGACAGATACGGATTTCACCGGTATCTCTGACCAAGTACTTTTGGATTTTCTCAGGAAGAATGAGGCCCTCTTTGAGGATGCCGCAAGTATCATCGCAAAAGGACATGTTGCGCATATCGCGACCGCAACACTTCAGGAGAGAGGAGTGTTCTCAGTCGCCGATCTCCATAAGCAGGTTGCGGACATTGCGCAACTGGCGCGAGCCATCCACTGTGTGATGGGTTTGGCACTGCGTGACAACAGTGTGGATGGTGTCCGACGCTGGGGACTAAGCTTAATTGGCTTGGGCAGCTTGGTGCGAAATGGTGGAGGTTTCCTGGACGCTTGTGTTGGCAGCTGTATTGAGGGACTAGCAACTGCCGGGTTGCGAAGGATAACGAAAGAGTTAGCTGATGCCAACGCGAAGGAGACCTTGGAGTTTTTGAATGGCTGTTGTATGAACCGTGAGCCGTTTGAGCAGATTTGGAGACGCGAGGTTCGGTGGACAACGGTACTTGATTCCGATAACGTGGGGCAGGCGGCGACGCTAGAGAGTGCCGGATGGCCACAGGCGGAAGAGCAAGCGTTGAACAATGTGATAAAAGATGCGGTGATTCAGTTTTCGACTCTCTGTGAACTGGAGAAGTACGACATGGCGAAGCGAACCGACGACCGATCGTTGGCACAGCTGCGGCTTCTCCTGACGGAAGTCGCGCTGTTATGCTTCCAACAGCGACATGGGCGGTTGGCGGATTCACTCAACGAGCTGTGTCCGACGATCCTCGACTCGGTACCTCAGGATCCGTTTCGAGCAAGTCAGTTGGTATATAGACGCAACGATCAGGACTTCACGCTGTATAGCGTCGGGGACAATGGACGCGATGACGGCGGACTACGAGCCTCGTTGGATGATGTGATCGCCGGACGGGGAGATTTGTTCGTCGACACCGAGTAGTTCACAGAGAACAGCGAACCAAGCTGCAAGCAGAGCCACCAGGCCAGCACCGGGAAGGGGCCAGCAGCCCCGCAA
>DAISIS010000031.1:0-19753 GCA_036821925.1 Pirellulaceae bacterium | reverse complement strand
GACATATCGCCGTTTCCTTATGCCGGCAATTGTATCGGCCATGGCGCATCGTGCGGCGATTATGGCGGCATCTGCGACGGCCCGGACCCTGGGCCTCACTCGTCTATCTGTTGGCCCTTAACGCAGCCTACTTCGGGCGCACCGTTCGTTGGCGCATTCGTGGCTGGGATCCCGCCTCCGAGGCATCGCTGGACGCGGTTGGCGATCACCTGGCGGCCGTCGAGTGACGGGGCGTGCCGGCCCCGGTGGCCCGGCCAGGCGGCGGCTTCTGTCTCTTTACCCCCGTCTGGCCATCCCGCCCAAGCCGCCCGTTTCCGCTCCCAGGCCCGAATTCACCTAGGCGGATTTCCGGCGGTCTGCTATAAACCGCCCGCTTGTCATCGGACGCAGAGCGCTTGTGTTGTCTCGTCGCCGTTCCTTTGCAGAAAGTTCCGTCGACCAATGGACTCAGCTGCCGTAAAACGTCTGTGTTCCCTGTGTGGGGTCATATGCGCGGCTGGCCTCGCGGGTTGTGCGAATGGCCCGATCCCATATCTCATGGCGTTGAACCCATCGATGCGCAGTCAGTGGGAGGCAGACGAAGCCTACCAACCCACGCTCCATCGGCAGCTGGCCGAACTGGAGACGGTGCGCAAGAGTGCGGCCAGGATGTCGGTCGAGCAGCAGGCGCACTGGTGCGGGGAGTTGCAGCACATTGTGCAGTCCCATTCCAACCCGGTGCTCCGGGCTGCCTGTGTCAATGCGTTGGCCGGGTTCTCGGTCCCCGCGGCCGACGAGCCGCTCACGTTGGCCATGAAAGACGCTGATTCGGCGGTGCGGATTGCCGCGTGTCGGGCCTGGGGCCAGCGGGGCGGGCAGGAAGGCACTCAGCTGTTGGCCGCCACCCTGGGCAGCGATTCAGACATAGATGTGCGGATGGCTGCCGCTCGTGAGCTGCGGCGATTCCCCGACCCCATCGCCTACGAAGCGCTTGGGCTGGCGCTGCAGGAAGACGATCCGGCGCTGCAATACCGCGCCCTGGAGTCGCTTCGAGAGGCCAGCGGGAAGGACTACGGCAACGATCTGCAGGCGTGGCAGCAATTCGCTCAAGGACAAGATCCCGGGCCGGAGTACACCCCGTCTGTGGCCGAACGCCTTCGTACGCTGTTCTAATCCCGCGGGATCGCCATCCTGCCTGCCTTCCGTGCCTCGCGTCACCTGCCTCGCCCTTGCTGCCTGACGGACATCAGGCCGGATTCCCCGTCGGACCGATAGCCGATCCGCGGTGACAGTCTGCACTGTGATGTTCATGACAGCCGATACATTCGTTGTATGTGGGCCGTCGAGGTATGCGCGTCGGAGCGCAGCCGTGCTCGTCGAGACGACGTTTGCAGCCGTCATCATCGCAGCTGCGGGGATGTTATTGTGAAAGCTCAGCTCGTTCTGCCGTTCACGCTCCTGTTGGCGTGCTCTCTGCTCCTCCCCCCAGCCCTGGGGACCGTGGTCGCTCATATCAGCGGCAAGGATGAAGCTCCGCAGTCAGCGGCGGAAGCCGCTCCGCCGGCGCGCACGGGCGAGGTCGGGCGGCGCAGTTCGCGACAGGAGCCGCGCCGGCTCAACGTGGCAGACTCCGTGCGTCGCATTGAAGAATCGAGACAGCCGACTCCAGCGCGGCGGAACCCGTCGCAGGAGGAGGCTCCCAGCGAGACGGGGGACGATTTCCTGGCGCTCGACGCCCCGCTGGTGTCGGCCTCAGCGGGGTCCGACAGTGCAGTCGACAACGCGGACGATCTGGAGCAGACATTTGAGCTGACCCGGCCGCTGGTCGGGGACGACGGCCAGGAGACGGCGGACGAGGAGTCTGGAAGCAACGAGCCGGCCGGGGACGACCTGGACCAGGCGCTCGAGTTGACCCGGCCGCTGGCCGGGGACGACGACCAGGAGACGGCGGACGAGGAGTCTGGAAGCAACGAGCCGGCCGGGGACGACGAGTCGCCAAGGGAGAGCGAGGCAGTGGCGGAGGGCCCGGCCGCCGACGCCCCCACACCGGCTGACGTGTCGGATCGCGATATCGCGCCGGCGCCGCAGCCGGCTCCTGCCGCGCCCCCCAAGGAGCTGAGTCCGGCGATGGTGCGTCTGCGGGACCGGGTTCGCACCTGCCTGTCCTACTATTATCAACGTCCGACGAACGTCAACGACCGCAGTCCGTGGGGCGTGATGCACTCCTTGATCTCGTACGGAGTGGACACGGAACTGCTGGTCGGCAACAAGCGGGTCAATGCCATCGGATGGCTGTGCTACAACCGACCGTGTCGGGGCATGACGCTGATGACTGTCAAGAACAACCAGCTGGTGTTGCGTGGCGGTCCGGGCTATCAGGGTCACGAAGGCCAGCTGTTGTCCATGCTGGCGTTGTGCCGCGTCAAGGTCACCTATCCGATCCGCGTGGAGGGTCGCGACTTCACCGTGGCAGATCTGGTGGAGTTCGAGCAGCGGCGTTGCCGCGCCAAGTCGGAACTGTCGTTCCAGCTGATCGGTCTGGCCCACTATCTGGACTCCGACACGACCTGGGAGAACGATCAGGGCGAGCAGTGGAGTATTGCGCGCATGATCCGGGAGGAGTTGGCGCAGCCGGTGGTGGGCGCGGCCTGTGGTGGGACGCACCGCCTGATTGGCCTGAGCATGGCTGTCAAGGCCCGGGTGAAGCAGGGCAAACCGCTCGACGGCGAGTGGCAGCGGGCGCACAAATTTGTGACGGCCTATCAGAAATACGCGTTCAAGCTGCAGAACTCGGACGGCAGTTTCAGCACGAAATGGCTGGAGCGACGCGAGGCGTCTCCGGACATCGGGCGCCGGCTGCAGACGACCGGTCACATCCTGGAGTGGCTGGTTTTCTCGTTGCCCGAAGAGGATCTCACACATCCGCGTGTCGTGAAGTCGGTGGACTACCTGACCACCGTGCTGTTGAGCAATCGCGGCAAGGACTGGGAGCTGGGGCATCGCGGCCACGCCTTGCGGGCCATTGCGCTCTACAACGAACGGGTCTTCGGCGACAAACCGGGGGAACTTCGCGCTTTACTGGCTCGGCGGCCCGGGAAGTGATTGCTCTTTCCGCGGAAACCCTATACGATGCGTAGGTTTCGTACCCGGCGCGGGTGACGACCTCCATCTCAGGGTTCCTGTTCGTCCTGACTGGCCGCATGATCATACCGCAGAAGTTCAACCGGCAGTTCGCTGAGATCTACGGGGCCGCCGTCCAGCTCGCCGAGACGGTGGAAGCCGATGCGTTGCTGGTGGTGCTCGACGGCCCCACCGATTGGCAGAAGCTCAAGGATCGGAACAAACGCATCAAGCTGCTCGTGTCGGCCGATCACGCGGAGAAGCTCGAAGGAGCCCGCGAGGCGGGGCTGGAGCCGGTCATTGTCAACCTGCCGGACGCGCCGGTGTTTGACATGCTGACCCAGGCGCTGCTCGAGGCGGTCGCCGATGACATCGTGGTGCCCGGCGCGGCCGTGGTGGCGGTCTACAGCGGCTTTGAGGCAGACCAGATCGACTCGATCAGCTATATCGAGCTGGACGAGCATTTGGGCCGGCTCACCGCACGCGACCTGCGGGAACTGGAGACGAGCGTGCCGCTCGAGACTCTCAAGACGGTCGTCGATCTGGCGGTCGACATCGGCCGCGAGGGGCGGGAGGGCAAGCCGGTCGGCACGATGTTCATCATCGGCGACACCCGCAAGGTGCTCAGCTACTGCCACCCGGCCGGCTTCGACCCGGTGCGTGGCCACAAGCGTGACGAACGGGACCTGCATGATCCACGCGCACGCGAGGCGGTCAAGGAGATCGCACAGCTGGACGGGGCGATCGTGGTCACAGCCGACGGGATCGTGGAACGGGCCTGCCAGATCGTCGATGCGCCGCACGCCAACCTGACCCTCTCGAAAGGGCTGGGCACACGGCACTGGGCGGCCGCCGCCATCAGCCGCGTCACCAAAGCCATCTCGGTGGTGGTGAGCGAATCGAACGGCACCGTGCGGCTGTTCGGCAACGGCGAGGTCATGCTCCGCATCGAGCCGTTCCGGCGTGCCATGAAGTGGCGAGACTTCGACTACGAACCACCATCGATGACCTCCGAACAGGACCGCGCCCGGGAGCGGGAACAGCGTGGTTGAATGAGGGTGCGCGCGATGAAACCGCAAATCCCCGCCGAGATACTCCAGCGGATCGAGCGGTGCGGCGTCGTGGCCGTGCTGGTGATCGACGACGTCAAGCAGGCCGTGCCGCTGGCCGAGTCCCTCGTGGCAGGCGGCATTGACGTCATGGAGCTGACGCTTCGTACCCCGGCCGCGATCGAGGCGCTGCGCGCCATCCGCCGGGACGTGCCCGACATGCTGGCGGGCATCGGCACCATCCTGACTCCGGAACAGGTCGGTCAGGTGCGGGATATCGGCGGCGCGTTTGGCGTCGCACCCGGCACCAACCGGCGCGTCGTCGAGGCGGCGCGCGCGGCAGGCCTGCCGTTCGTCCCGGGCGTCGCGACGCCGTCCGATCTGGAGGCGGCCCTGGAGCTGGGCTGCTCGCAGGTGAAGTTCTTCCCCGCGGAAGCGTGCGGCGGATTGGACTACCTGCGCAGCATGGCAGCTCCCTATGCCCATCTCGGTATCCGCCTCATTCCACTGGGCGGCCTGAAGCTCGAGAACATGGGCACCTACCTGATCGACCCGCTGGTGCTGGCCGTCGCGGGGTCCTGGCTGGCCCCGCGCAACCTCGTGCAGGCGCAAGACTGGCTGGCCATCCGCGAACTCGCGGCCGCCGCCCGCAGCCAGGTCTCGCGACTCCGCAAATGGGCCGAGACCCGGTTGTGAAGGAGGCGACTGGCGCGCCGGGCAGCCGCGGTCCGGTCGCGCGCGGAACCGGCCGGTGGCACGCGTCAGGCGCCCCCCGCTCGCCCCGCTCACGCCATCAGTTGCTGACCGGCACCAGGCGGACCAACGACACCCCGTGGCGCGGCACGGTGGCTTCATAGGCGCCGTCGATCACAGCCATGTCCACCTGCCGCCACAGGTCGCGCGGCCGGTGCGGCCCCGTCCGCTCGAGCTGTGACCAGGTGACTCCGATCGTGCGCGGCAGGTCATCCAGATTGAACAGGCCGACCGCCACTGCACCGTCCTCGAGCGGTTTGGCCAGGATCAACTGGTCGTCATCCTGCGCGACAATGCGCGCCTGCCGGCCCAGCGCGTCCTGATCTATGGCAATCACCTCGGCGTTGCAGAGCACGTTGAGGGTGAACTCGTCGAGCTTCTCCATGTCGCCGGAGAAGATAAGCGGCGCGGCCATGAGACACCACATCGACATGTATGAGTACTGCTCGTTGGCCGACAGCTTCGTAGGCGTTCCCTCCAGATCGTCAAACGGGGAGTCCACCCAGCCGATGAGAATGTAATCCGGGTCGTTCCACTGTCCCGGCCGCGCATACTCCCAGTGCTGCGCGTTGGACAACCCGATGGAATAGAAGCCGGGCAGGCGCTGGTCGCGCTCGTTGCCCAGGTCTCCCGTCGTGCGCCAGCAGTGGCCACCCACCTGGCCACCCCATTCCCACACGCGATCCATCCCGTACTGGCACAGATTGAACACCATGTCCCGCTCGAGCGTCGGCAGGATGTCCCCCATCTGCTGGTACGGCCTGGTGAAACGTGCGCGGCCTTCGCCCGTCGCCACGCTCTCGTACGAGCACCAGTCGTATTTCAGGAAATCAAATCCCCACTCAGCGAATCGCCGCGCGTCGGCCAGTTCGTGTTGATACGATCCCACGTATCCGGCGCAGGTCCAGGGTCCGGGTGAGATGTAGGTGCCGGCGCGCAGGCCCCGGGCGTGAATGGCGTCCACCATCCCCTTGATGTCCGGGAACTTCTCATTGGGCAGCACCGCGCCCGCCGCATCCCGATACGGTTCCTGCCCCTGCTTCTTCATCCAGCAGTCGTCGATGTTCACATACATATACCCGTAATCCGCCATCCCCGACTCGAGCATCGCGTCGGCTGCAGCCCGCAGATGCTGCTCCGTCACCCGGGCGTAGTGGATGTACCAGCTGTTCCAGCCCATGGGGGGCGTCAGCGCGAGCGTGTCCCCGACGGCGATCGTGAATTCCTTCTGGCACTGGCCTGCGGAGTTGGCGGCGTGGAGCGTCACCCGGTAATCACCGGCCGTGGAGGGCACAGTTCCCGTGATGATGCCGGAGGCCGGATCGAGTTGCAGGCCGTTCGGCAGATCGGCGGCGGTGAACGTGATCGGTCGCGTACCGGTGCAGGGGATCCGATAGAGGAAGGGACGCCCCGGGCGTGCGCCGCACAGGCGCGGCCCGTTGATCTGCGGCTGCGGTCCCGGTTTGGGCGTCAGCACCACCTTGGGCTCCTCCGGGAACGTCGGCCGGTCCACCGCCACGGGCCTGTCCCCCGTCACTTCCAAGACCGCCTCGGCCCAGTTCGCGTGATCGTAGGCGACACCGTCGCCGCCGTCGCGCACGATCAGCAGCAGCGATTGCCGCCCCGCCAGATCGATGTCCACGCGCTGGGCGGCATCGCCGGGCTTCATGATGCCGCTGCGATAGACCGTCTCCCCATCAGCCCGGACGCAGAACTCGATGCTCGCCGGCGCTGTGCCCACTTCATCGTCCACCCCGACCCAGGCCGTGAAGCGCCGGCAGCCGCCTCGAAGGTCGATCCACAGATAGCTCGCGGCATGCGTCCCCACGCCGCCGTCGAACTTGCGCCCGGCAATCGACAGCTGCTGGTTCTGGACCGAGCGATCAGCCAGCGGTCGGCCCCAACCGGCCGACATCTTGGAGAGATCCAGCGTCGAGAGTGGCACGAGTTCGGCCGCCGGCAATACGGTGACGAGGCTCCAGACCACGAGTATCAGCGGCAGAACGGCCGCGCCGCGCAGAATACGCTTCATCGGAACGACTCCCTAGTTTGTTTATGGCGTGCATCATCTGGCCGCACACCGTTCTGATTCTACGGCACATCACCCCCTGGTAACATCATGGGAGGGCTCCCGCGTCCGATATCGCTATACTGGACGCTCCGTCGCTCTCGGGCCGGGGCCGCGAATCCTCGCAGCGCGGGCTGCGCACCCCTGGGCCGCCTCCTCAGCTCGCGCGCAGGACCACCCGATCATGACGCCACACCGTCCGATTGCCGTGCAGGTCTGGACACCTCCGATGGCCGCGGAGGCGGCCGGTGCGCTGACCAGCTTCCTGCAACACAAGGGCAGCCCGTGGATCGAGGACATTGCGCGGCGTCTGGCGGGCGCGATGGCCGGCGCCACAGACTATTTCTACACGGCGCTCTGCGACGGTCAGCTGGTGGGCCATGCCTGGTACACGGTGGCCAGCGCCGCGCCGCAGGTGGGACTGGTGGGCCATATCTTCACGCATCCTGCGCATCGCCGGCAGGGCATCGCCGCGCAACTGCTCGCCCGGATCGTGCAGGACTTCGCGCAGCGCGGCGGCCAGCTGCTGCAGCTCTTCACCTCCACTGCGTACTCGGTCCCGTTCTACGAGCGGCTCGGGTTCGAGAACCTCTGCGCGGGACGCGCCTACCACGACACCGACTGGTACCTGCGCGCGCCGGCGGGCTCCACTCCCCTGGTCAACGACTGGTACGCCCCGCCGGCAGTCGCTCAACGCCGCCTCACCGGCGCGGACCTGCCCCAATACTGTCTGCTGTACAACAGCGAGCACTGCAGCCGGCTGAAAGACCGCGCGCAGCGCGTCGGTTCCGGTCTGGAGGCAGAGCTGGCGTTCATCGAAGCGACCGCCGCGTTTGCCGCCGGCCAGGGGCTGTGCGTCGTGTGGGAGAACAGCCGGGCACTCGTCGGGACCGCCACGCTCGTGCGGAGCACGTTTCCCTACGAGTCACACGTGGCGCTGTTCGACTATTATGTGCACGCGGCGCACCGTGCGAGCGCCCTGGCGCTGGGTGACGCCTGCCTGGCGGCGCGCAGCGAGCTCGGCGCCGAGGTCATCTATGCGGTCGCGTCTGAAGCCGACAAATGCCAGGTCCTCACGGCGCTCGGGTTCGCCCCCTGCGGCGACCTGCCGGGACACTACCGGACGGGCCACACCTGTCTCTCGGCCCGCTTGTTCCGCTGGAGCTGAAGCGGGCAGCCGACTCTGTCACCGCACGTCGGCCGAGGCGCGCACACTGGCCTGAGCATGCTGCAGGCGCGCCCGGAACAGAGGGCTGAGTCCGAAGTAGTGGCTGGGGCGATTCAGTTCCAGCGCAAACTCGAATTTCTGGT
Organism: Pirellulaceae bacterium; assembly: GCA_036821925.1. Classification (GTDB taxonomy): domain Bacteria; phylum Planctomycetota; class Planctomycetia; order Pirellulales; family Pirellulaceae; genus JAAYDI01. Next base: position 11,473 of record DAISIS010000031.1, on the reverse strand, counting down.
AGGGGTTGTCCGCGCTCACCACCGGCGCTCGCCGGATCCACAGAGCGCTGGTCGCCTCCCCATTCCACTTGCTGACGTAGATCCCCGCGCCGGCCTGCAGATCGGCTTCCAGATGAAAGACGCGCGTCACTACCGACACCAGGTGGCGTTCGTCGCCGACCACACCGTCGAGCGCAACACGCTGGACCACCCGCTGCCTGTCGAAGTAGTACGTGAGCGATCCGGCGACATCCTGCGGATTGGTGCCCGTGATCAGCGGCACACGCAGGCCGTCCAGGTCGCCATCGGCGCGCGTGGTGGAGACGTGTGGCCAGTTGTCCATGACCCACCGCGGCGTGATGTCGAACCGCAACACGCCCTCAAGTGTGGCCACCGGCGTCACGGTCGCCGTCAGCGGCGGCAGGCCCATCGTGCTGCGTTCGCTCAGCGCCAAAGCCCGGCCGACCTGCGGATCTTGGATCCCGGCCACCGGCGTGACCTCCGCCGGACTGGCCGCAAACCACGACCCGATCGTTCCCCGCATCGACTCGGTAGACTCGCTCGTCAACAAATAGGGCACGCCGATCGCCAACGCCAACGGTATCGCCAGCGAGAAGCGTTGGAACAGGTTTATCATGTCCGATCCTCCCCGGGGTTGGCGCAGGCGCCAACGCACGTCCTGCGCATTGGATCGGACGGGCCGCCGGGCAACTTTCGGAATCCGGGCCGGCGCAGGGCAACTTGCCCAGCCGTGACAATACGCACGGCCGGGCCCGGCCTGATCTGGCCGCAGCGGGGCTGCGGCGGGCCCGGCGGCTACGAGTCGTCCGCTTCGGCGTCCAGCGCGGCGGTGGTGGTGCCGAGCAGGGCGGCCGCGTATTCGTAGTCCGAGTAATACGTGCGCCGCTCGCCGTCCAGGTCGACATCGAGCGATTGTAGGAGTTGTTCGGCCTTTTCCTGCGGGTAGCGGCGGCGCAGCTGGCGCAGCAGGCAGAGGAACTCGTCGTCCAGCAGCGCTTGCTGGATCGTCGGCCACCGGCGGACGAGGTGCTGCGGATTGTGCTCCAGTACCAGCCGGCGGCACCGGGTGACCACAGGATCGAGCTGCATGTCGGCGGCCGCGGCGGCCGCGAGCAGCAGGAACCGGTCGCGCGCGTGTGGGCGCCGGCGCCGGTGGCTCGCCGCCGCCAGGTGCAGATAGATCGGCAGTAACTCACGCGGCATGGACATATCTTCTGTATCATCGTCCCGCGTCGGCTTCAAGGCAAGCCGCGGTGGCCCGCCCAGCGGCGGCGTGCAACAATGGGCCGGTGATGCACGAGGAGCTTGAGGACTATCGCTGGTTGGTCAGCGCCGCTGCCGCGCCGTGGCTCGCCCGGTGCCAGGCGGCGTCGGCGCCGACCGTCGCGCTGGTTCGCCATCTGCGGCGGGAGCTGACACCCGCACGCACGCACCTGGTGCTCGAACAGTGTGCGTTGCGGCGGCGGGCGGCGGTGAAGTTCGACGCCGCGGCCCGGATGTTCTTCACCCGCCAGGGGCTGGAACAGGCCACCGACGACGGGCTGGCCCGCTGCAAGGCCCAGCGTTTCCCGCCCGGACAGCCAGTGGCCGACCTGTGCTGCGGGCTCGGTGGCGATCTGTTCGGACTTGCCCAGCGGGGGCCCGTGACCGGTGTCGACCTGAATCCGATCCACACGCTGTTGGCCGCCGCCAACTGCTGCGCGCTGGAACTGGCCACCTGCCGGCTGGAGACAGCCGACGCGGCGGCATGGCCCGTGAACCAGTGCGCGGCATGGCACATCGATCCCGATCGGCGGTCGCACGGCCAGCGGACGGCACAGGTGGCCTTCTCCGAACCGTCGCTCGATGCCCTCCGTCAGCTATTGCGTGTGTGCCCGAACGCGGCCGTGAAACTGGCCCCGGCCGCCGAGCTTCCTGCCGACTGGCGGGACGTGGCCGAACGCCAGTGGCTGGGCAGTGGCCGCGAGTGCCGGCAGCAGGTGGCGTGGTTCGGAACGCTGGCCCGATACCCCCGGCTTCGCTCGGCAGTTGTCGTGGACCGCCATGGACGCGTCAGCGCGCCGCTCGTTGGATCAGCCGATGCGTCGTGCCCCGTCGCCCCCGCCGTGGGCCGGTTCGTGTACGAACCGCACGCCTGCGTCGTGGCGGCCCGGCTCACGCGGGAACTGGCCACAGAGTGCGACGTCCAGGCCGTCGATCCGCAGGTCGCCTACCTGACCGGCGATCGCCCACTGGCCGACCTGCGTCTGACTACGTTCGAAGTGGTCGACGTCCTGCCGTTCGATCTCCGCCAGCTCCGCCGCCTCGTACGTGCGCGGCGGATCGGGATACTGGAAGTGAAGAAACGAGGGGTGGCGCGCGACCCAGCGGCGGTCCGCCGCACGCTGCAGGGCAGGGGAGAGGAAGAGGCGGTCTTGATCATCACGCCCCACGCGAACGCCGTCCGCGCGATCCTCGCCCGGCGAGTGCCCCGCTGAGGCGTCCCCCGCACGCAGACGCGCATCCAGACGGGATCGCGCGCCCGCGAGTCGCTCCCCAGCGCCGGTTGCCACATGGGCCAGGCTGTGGGAAAATCCAGTTGCGCGCCGTCAGGCGGGCAGGGCGTTCTCGGCGGTCGGCGCTGGACAACGCCGGTCGGCCGAGTCGAGGCAGATGTGGAGCAGCTACGAGGACGATATGCCGGCAGTACGCGTGAATCTGTATGCGGGGTTTCGCGACAAGATCGGCGGTCAGCCATCGATCGACGTGCCCATCGAAGCCGGCCAGACGGTCGCACAACTGCTCGAACAAATCGCAGTGCCGCTGGAGCAGACGCGGATCATCTTCTGCAACAACCGACTGGTCGATCGGACTCACAGACTGGCCGGCGGGGAGACGATCGGCGTGTTTCCGGCCGTCGGTGGTGGTTAGAAGTTGAAGACGGTGTCGAGCTCCTCGTCCGGCACGGTGAACGTCGCGCGGTGTGGCGCGAGTTGCTCGGTGCGGAAGAAATCGGGCAGCCGGTCGTGGGCCGCAGTGAATCCTGCGCGGCGGTTGAAATCGCGTTCCCGGCGCAACACTTGTTTGCCCAGTTCCGCCAGCTCGTTGCCGGTGAAGGGCAGTCCCGTGTGCGCCGCGATCATCTCACAAAGTCCCGCCAGGGCGTGCGGGTCGTCCAGAACCGCAAAGGCTACAAACAGGCACATGCCCGACGTGTCGATCGCCGCGGTGGCAATCTGCAGGTTGCGGCTGGTCTCCACCTGCCCCACGGGCGACAGCGGGTCGAGCTTGCCCCCCACGCCCAACAGATTGGTGGTGACCGCGTAGCCGGCTGTATGGTCGGCGCCCTGCGTTGTCGTCGCGTACGTTACCCCCATCCCCTGCACGGCGCGCGGATCATACGCCGGCATCGCCTGTCCCTTGACGGTGGGAATGCGGACCACGCCGTACGCCCGGCCCAGGACCTCAGCGCCGGACGCCACCAGGTGTCCCAGCGGGGTGCGGCGGGCCACTTCGTCGAGCAACCCGATCGCGCCGGCTGCATCACCGAACGGGATGATCCCGGCTTCCATGGCCACGGCGATGGTCGCGCCTGTCTCGATGGTATCGAGTCCCAGATCGTCGTCCATGCGATCCATGCGTGCCACGGCGTCCAGATCGTCGATGCCACAGTTGGCGCCGTGCGCCCAGACCGTCTCGTATTCGGGCCCCTTGGTCAGATACTCGCCCCGCGCATCCAGATAGATCCGGGAGCACCGGATGGTGCAGCCGCGATGGCAGGCGTGCGCCAGGACCCCTGCGCGCTGCACGATCACGTCGTGCTGGCGCTCGCCACTGATCGCCTCCGTGCCCTCGAACTGCCCGGTGCTGAAATTCCGCGTGGGGTACGCACCAGCCTCGTTGATGACGTTCGCCAGGGCATTGGTACCGAACGTGGGCAGCGTCTCAGCGCTCAACGGGTGGTTGCTCAGGGCCGTGGCGAACTTGCGCGCGGCTGCAGCGAACGCCGCCGGATCGGCCGGGGCCGCGCGGCGTCCCCCAGCCGGATTCACCACAATCACTTTCACCCCCTTGGAACCCATCACGGCGCCCAACCCGCCCCGGCCGCAGTGCCGGGTCGGCCGGTGCTCCATATCCGTCACCGCAATGCTGGCCGCCGCCGAACGCATTTCACCCGCCGGCCCGATGCTGATGCAGGCCACCTGCTCGCCGAACCGCGCGAACTCGTGCGCCACCGTGTCGTAGTTGCCCAGCCCGGCCAGTGCGTCGGCCTCCTCGATCTCCACCCCATCCCGACTGACCACCAGCCGATAGAAATGGCCGGCGGCAGGCTGCCCCTCGATCACCAGCGCCCGGATGCCGAGCGCTGCCAGGGCCAGCGCTGCCATGCCCCCCGAATTCGACTCCTTGATCGTGCCGGTCAGGGGGCTCTTGGCACCGGCCGACAGGCGACCAGCACACGGGGCGCCGGTTCCGGTCAGGATCCCCGGTGCCAGGACCAGCTTGTTGTCGGCCGCCAGCGGATGGCAAGTCGGCGGCACTTCGTCCGCCACGAGCGTGCTGGTCAAACCGCGGCCCGCGAGGCCCGCATACGCCGGCTTGAGTTGCTCCGAACTCACCGACAGATCCGACATGTTGACGCGATAGAGGATGGACATCGCCGTGCACCTCGCTGAACAAGCCGCGGCCAACACTCATACATGTCGCCGGTTGTTATAATCGTTCCGGCGGCTATCTGCAAACATGTGGGAAGGGTTGGGTGCATGACGATTGCTCACTGCGCAGTGATCGGTCTCGATATCGGAACGGGGGGTGCCCGAGCCACCGCCGTGGATCTGGATGGCGCGATTCTGGCCGAAGGGATGTCGCGGCTGCCGGCCAGTGCCACGACGGTCGAGGGAGCCCGTGTCGAGCAGGATCCGGCCGCGTGGAGCGCCGCGGCGCAGCAGGCGCTGCAGACGCTCACCAGGACGCTGCCGGCACAGACCGCGTTGGTCGGGCTGTCGGTCGACGCCACCTCCGGGACCTTCCTGTTTGTCGATCGTCAGAACCGCGCGGTGACCCCCGGCTGCATGTACAACGACCAGCGTGCCGCGGACGTCGCACCGGAAGTCGCCGCCGCGTTGGATCCTGTGCTGGCACCATATGGGATTCGGATGGCGTCGAGCTTCGCGCTGCCCAAGATCGTGCACCTGATACGGCAGCAACCGGGCCTGGTGAAGCGTGGCCAGCGCATCGTGCATCAGACCGATTGGATCGTGGGGATGCTGTGTGGTGAGTATGGCATTACCGACATCTCGACGGCCCTCAAGACCGGCGCCGACCCCGGCTCGCTCTGCTGGCCGGCGGCCATCGAACAGCTGGGAGTGCCGCTGGATCTGCTCCCACAGCTCGTGCTGCCGGGCACGCCGATCGGGCACGTGACGTCCCAGGCCCACGCGCTGACCGGGCTCCCGGTGGGCCTGCCGATCCTGGCCGGGTGCACGGACGGCACCGCCGGCTGTCTGGCGTCTGGCGCGCGTGCCACCGGTGATTTGAACGTGACGCTCGGTACGACGCTGGTGTTCAAAGCGCTAGCCGACCAGCCCCTGATGGATCCGGAAGGCGCCGTCTACAACCACCGTCATCCGGCAGGCGGCTATCTGCCGGGCGCGGCCTCCAGCACGGGCGGCGAGTGGATTGAGCGCCATTTTGCGGGTGCCGACCTCGCTCAGCTGGGCCGGGAAGCGCGGGCCCATCTGCCCACGCGTGAGACCGTCTACCCGCTGGTCAAGGTCGGCGAGCGGTTCCCCTTCGTCTGGCCCCACGCCCGTGGCTTCGGGCTCGACACGCCGGCCGATCCGGCCGCGCGATTCGCGGCCGGCATGGAGGCGGTCGCGTTCCTCGAGCGCATGGGGATCGAACGGTTCGAGCAGTTGGGACTCCGCATCGGACCCACCATCTACGCCACCGGCGGCGGCGCTGGGAGCGACGTCTGGCTGCAGATTCGCGCCTCGGTCAGCCGCCGGGTCCTGGCGGTGCCAACCAACGCCGGCTGTTCGCTCGGCGCCGCCGTACTCGCCGCCCTCCCGACTCTCGGCAGTTGTCAGGAGGCGATCGCCCGCCTCGTGCGACTGGGCCGGACCGTGGAACCTGTGCAGGATTGGCTGGACCAGTACGACGACCTGTACCCAGAGTTCAAACAGAAGCTGTTGTCCGTCGTCGGCCAACCGCGAGGTGACGAGTGAGCATCTTCAAGTCGTGCGACGTGCGCGGTGTGGTGGGGGAGGAGTGGACGGCAGAGGACGCGCTGCGAATTGGCGGTTCACTCGGACGCATGGTGCAGCGGCGCGGGCAGACAAGCATCTGGGTCGGCGGCGACTTCCGCCGTTCGACCGCCGCGCTCAAGTCCGCCTTGATCGAAGGCCTGCGGCGCGTCGGCATCGACGTGCAGGATGTGGGGCACGTGCCCACTCCAGTGGTGCAATTCGCAGCGCGCGAGGCCAGTTGCCCGAACCTGGCCATCGTCACCGCTTCGCACAACCCAGGCCGCTACAACGGTGTCAAGTTCCTGGTCGGCGGCCGGCCGGCGATCCCCGACCTGATGGCGGAACTGCAGGCCGGTCTCGACACTCCCTGGGCCCCCTGCGCGCGGGGCGCACTGCGCGTGAGAGAGGTCACGGCCGAGTACGAGCGCTGGGTCATCCGGTGCGCCCGGGAACTGCTTGCGACCACCTCCGGCCGCGCGCCCGGCCGGCCGGCACCGGAGGCCGCGGACCGACGGGGCACCGGACTCGCCGCCGGCGCGGATCAAGCGCCGCTCCCGCGCCGCGTGGCTGTGGACGCGATGGGTGGTGCCTGTACGGACAGCGCCGCGCGGGTGCTGGCCGCCGCCGGCTACGACGTGGTGAACACCGACACGCAGCTGGATCCGGACTATGCGCTCCGAGATCCCAACCCGGCGCGGGATCGCAATCTGCTGCCGCTGATCGAGGCCGTGCGTGCGGAACGGGCGGAGCTGGGCGTGGCGTTGGATGGTGACGGGGATCGCGTGATCTTCGTGGCTGCCGAAGGGGGGATCGCCCGGCCGGAGCAGATCGCGGCGCTGCTGATCGACCAGTGTTTCCCGGGCGGCACCGTCGTGTTCGATCTGAAATGTGCGTCGCTCGTGGCCCGCACAGCGCTGGCCCACCGGGGCACACCGATCATGCAGCCCAGCGGCCATGGCTTCATCAAGACGACGCTGCTCGACCGGGCGGCAGACCTGGGTGTGGAAGTCAGCGGGCACCATTTCTTCGGGGTGCTCAAGGGCGGTGATGACGGCCTGTTCACGGCACTCGTCGTGCTCGGACTGCTGCAGCGCCTGCATTCATCGCTGCACGCCCAACTGCAGCGGATCGGCTGGCCGTGCATCACACCCGACCTGCGGCTCCCCTTCGCTGGCGACTGCTGTGCGGCGCTGGAGTCAATCGCAGCCCACTGCGGGGGACAGGTCAGCCGGCTGGATGGCGTGCGGGCAGAATATCCCGAAGGCTGGGGGCTGGCGCGGGCCTCGATCACCGAGCCGGCGATGACCTTCCGCTTTGAAGGGCGCGACCGCGATCAGCTGCGGTGCGTGGTGACCCGGTTCCTGGCGGGCCTGCCCGCCCTGCAACAACAGCTGCTCGACAGCATCTCGTGACGAGCCCCACGAGAACAGACAGGAGAAGACCATGACACACAAGACAGTGACACGTTGCCTGACGTCTGCGTTGCGGACTGCGGCCGCTCTGGCATTGATCGTTGCCGCCGCTGCGCCGCATCCGGTACGGTGCTGCGCGGACGACGCGTTCGTGGGGCAGTGCTATCGGGGCGCGGGAGACGTTGCCTACCTGCAGCTGCTGGACATCTCCCGCCGGATGCTGGAGCCCGACCCGGAGTTCCAGCACCTGCCGATGCTCTACACACCGACCTGGAACGGTTTTGTCGAGGGACCGACGTGGGGGGCGTGGTGGATCCAGAACAGCTATGGCACGACCTACTGCGCGCTGCCCATGCTGCAGGAGCCGCACGTCACGTTCCTCCAGAACGCGCAGGACCTGTGGTTCAGCCAGATGGGTGATGGGAAGCGTGTCGGCCAACGCGACTGGGTGGCGCCGGACGGCTGTCTGTGCGATGCTGCGTCGCCGGGTTGGATCTTCTACAAGCAGGGGGATGGGCGCGTCGAGATCCACGACTGGGGCATGGAATTCACCGCGGCAGGGCTGCTGCTGCAGTCGGAACTGCTGCTCATCAGCCGCGATCGCGACGCGCTGGCGCACTACCTGCCCCTGCTCGAACGGTGCGCTGCGTTCATCGAGACGCGGCGGGATCCGATGCAGAACCTGTTCTGGGCCGGTCCCGCCGGCAATCTGCTGGCTCCCAGTTACGCCGGCGGGAAACGTCCCGACGGCACCTACGGCAAAGCGTACCTGGTCGGGTTGAGTATCACCTACATCGCAGCGCTCGATCGGTTGATCGAGCTGGAGAAGCTCGCCGGCGCTGCCGCGAAAGTGCAGCTCTACACACAGCGGCGTGATTCAGCGCGGGCCGGTCTGGCACAGGTGACGACCGACGCCGGGTATTTCCTCAAGTCGCTCGACCCCGACGGCACGCGGCACGGTGAGTACGGTGCAGCCCGGCATGGCTACTTCGAGGCGGTCTGCAACCACGATGCGATCTGCTTCGGCGTGGTCGACGACGCGCAGGCGCGCCGGATCATGGACCAGATCCGCGCCATCCCCGAGCTGCGTCCCCACGATCTGATCATCACGAACTACCCGTCGCTGGACGACATGTACCAGGAAGCCGCCCCCGGCTTGTGGCAGTTCGGGACATGGGTCAACGGCGGGCACTGGACGACGTGTGAAGCGCGGATGATCATGGCCTACTACCGCCTGGGCTGCTACGAGGATGCGGCGCGCGCCATGCAGCAGATCTTGAAGTTCGCACGGGCCTTCCGCCTGGATAACCCGCTGGTCGATTTCGGCAACGCCGTATATCAGCCGAATGAGCCGCTCAATCTGTGCTATGACACCCTGGGCGCTCCCGCCGCGATGGTGCGGGGCCTGTTCGAGTACCAGTACGGTGCCGACTCTCTGACACTCCGACCGCACATCCCGCCAGCCATCACGCGGCTCAGACAGGATTTCCCCATCCGGTTCGGTCGCAAGCAACTGTACTTGGCCACGGTCGGTACCGGGCCGGTCTCGGCGGTCACAGTCAACGGTCAACCGTGGACGCAGTTCACGGCCACGTTGGTGGAACTGCCGTACGACGCCCTGCCGGACGAAGCGGACGTCGTGATGGCGCTGGGATCGGCGCTGCCGGTGGCCGACGCGCCGCGCCGGCCGGGTCAGGCCCTCCCGCCGGCGGTGGCGTCCGATGCGGAGTGGTGCCAGGCCGATCTCTGTCCGGTGATCACGGCGAACGAACTGCCGTTGCGGATCGCGGCGGACAGCAACGGCCAGAATCGTTTCGTCGGCCAGATGGCGCGAGTGCGCATCTTCCGACGCGCGCTGGGGGCCGCCGAAATTGCGGCCGCAGCGGAGCATCAGCCGAACGGCCTGGATCACGACGCGGCGCTGGTCGCCGACTGGCACCTGGGGCAGCGCAGCGGCGATGCCGTACCCAACGCAGTCGGAGATGTCCTGGCCGCGCGGATTGTGGGTCAGGTCGAGACGGCGGACGGTCCGGACGGTCCGGTACTGCAGTTCACCGGGGCGGGCCATCTGGAGGTGGGGCCCGACACGCGACTGGATCTGACCTCCGCGGCCACACTCGAAGCGTGGGTGCGGCCGAGCGCCTTGCCGGCCGGGGGCGCGCGGATCATCGACAAGAGCCTGGCGGGCACCTCCAACGGCTACCTGCTCGACACGCACCCGGGTAATTCTCTGCGGCTGATTGTGGAGCGTGGGACGCTCGGCGCCGACGCGCAGCTGCCGGTTGACACCTGGTCGCACGTGGCCGCCACGGTCGACCCCTCCGGACACCTGGCGCTGTTCGTCAATGGCCGGCAGGTCGCAGCCGCGGATCACGCGCGGTCCGCGCAGGTGACCGACGTGAGGCGGCAGACGGCCAGGCTGCGGGCATTCCACGACCGACTCGCGGCAGCCGGGCTGGGGGACACCTACGAGGCGCATCATGCCCGCCTGGCCCTCGCCTGCGAGGCGGCTCTGCACGAGCGGTTGCGGCGCGTCGCCGCGGGCACCCTCACGCCGCTCGAGCCCCCCAGGGAATCCGCCGCCTGCAACGCCTATCTCGCGACGGTCACCCGCCTGTGCCACGGACTCGACTCGGTCATCGCAACGTACGAGAAGTCGGAGGACGCGCGCCGGCGCCAGGTCTTTTCGCTATACTCGCAGGAATCCGCGGGGCCGTAGTATCCACGGGCCGATCGCGTCTTCCCAGACGTCCTCATTCCAGACACAAGATTCCAGACACTAAGGGTTCCGATATGACAGGTTTTCGCAGGGGCAAACTCTCGCGGCGCGAGCTGATCAAGAAGACGGCCATCGGCCTGAGCCTGCCGATGTTCGTGCCGCGGTCCGTCCTGGGTGGGGCGGGCAGGCCGGGGGCGAATGAGCGGATCGGCGTGGGAGCCATCGGCGTCGGCGGCCGCGCCAGCATGCTGCTCAGCCAACTGCCCGAAGACGGCCGCATCGTTGCCTTGAGCGACTGCAACGTGCCGCGCGCCGAGTCGTTCAAGGCGGACAAGCAAGCGGACTGGCCCATTTACCCGGACTATCGCGAACTGCTCGAACGCACGGACATCGACGCGGTGATTGTGGGCACGGGGGAATTCCAGCGGGTGCTGCCCTGCATCCACGCGTGCCAGGCTGGCAAGGACATCTACGCGGAGAAACCGCTCACGCTCTACATCCACGAAGGCCGCGTACTGGTCGAAACGGTGCGCAAGTACGAACGCATCTTCCAGGTCGGCTCCCAGCAGCGCTCCATGGAGCTGAACCGCATCGCCTGCGAACTGATCCGCACGGGCGGTCTGGGCAAAGTGAAAGAAGTCCGCGCCGTGAACTACACGGGCCCCACAGACGCCCCCGAACGGGCGCTGCCGGAAGAGCCCGTGCCAACCGGCCTGAACTGGGATGTGTGGCTCAACCAGGCTTCGTTGCGGCCGTTCAACCAGCAATGGCTGGGCTGGATGCGCTGGCGGGATTTCTCCGGCGGCGAAATGACGAACTGGGGCGCGCACGGGATCGATCAGGTCCAGTGGGCGCTGGGCACTGACGGCACCGGCCCGGTGGAACTGCGGCCGCTCACCGCCGGGCCGCACGGGCAGGTCGCCCTGCGGTATGCCAACGGGGTGGAGCTGAAGTTCGTGCTGGACAAGGGTCCGTCCGGCGGCGCGGTGTTCATCTGCGAGCAGGGCAAACTGGAGATCAACCGCAACAAGTTCACCTCCAACCCGCCGGAGATCGCCGCCGAACTGCTCCGGAAGGTGAACGTCGCCGAAGAGGAACACAAGTGGAGCGATGAA
>DAISIS010000030.1:0-20002 GCA_036821925.1 Pirellulaceae bacterium | reverse complement strand
ATGTCGATGCGTCCAATGCCGTGGCGGCCGCCGATCTGGTTGAGCTGGTCCACGATGGCGAAGGGGTTCAGCTGTTTGCCATTGACGCTCACCGGCACTCCGGCGGCGAAGCCGATGGTGACCGATTCGGCCTGCTCCGGCGCCTTGTGCGGCGCGACGGTCATGCCGAATTCCACGGTCTCCACACCGCTGATCGTCAGCTCCTCCAACTGCCCCGCCTCGTAGCTGATGTGCAGGCAGTTCTCATCAGAACTGTAGGGCTTCGCCACCGACGCTTTGACCGGGATCTGTTTGGCCGCGCAGAACGCGATCATCTCGGAGCGTCCCGGGAACCGCTGCCGGAACACCTCCATCCGCCAGGGCGCGATCACTTGCACGTCGGGGGCCAGAGCATCGGCCGCCAACTGGAACCGGCATTGGTCGTTGCCTTTGCCGGTCGCTCCGTGCGCAATGGCCGTGGCGCCCACCTCGCGAGCCAGCTCCAGGCACTTCTTGGTGATCAGGGGGCGGGCGATCGATGTGCCCAGCAGGTAGATCGACTCGTACTTGGCCCGCCAGGCCAGCACGGGGAAGGCGAAGTCGCGACACAACTCCTCCCGGACATCCACGATGCGCGCCGAGCGGGCTCCGATCTGATGAGCTTTGTCCAGGATGGCCTGGCGGTCCTCGCACGGCTGCCCGACATCTACGTACAGGCAGTGGACTTGATAGCCTTGTTCGAGCAACCAGCCCAGAATCACAGAGGTGTCGAGTCCACCGGAATAGGCCAACACACAGCTCGGCATCGCGTCAGGTTCCTTGTGTCAGGTCGCGTTTCGACAAACCAGTCCGTATTCTCCCCGTGGCCGCCGGTTGTGGCAAGGCTGGCGGCGGCAGAATCACGCCGTGCGGTCCGGTCGTGGCTGGAGTTGGCGGCGGCCACAGGCTACCATGAGCGGCATGCAACGACACCCACACGAAATCGAATCGCTGGCCCAGGACCTGCTGGCCGGACGCCTGTCACTGGACGCGTTTGTCGCGAGCGTCAGCCAGAGCGGCGTGGCCGAGTTGGGCGATGTCACGCTCGATCTGGACCGCCAGCGGCGCTGCGGGTTTCCCGAGGTGGTGTACGGGGCCGGCAAGTCGGCCGAGACGCTGGTGCGGATCGTGCACCAGCTGCTGAGCGATCACATGACGGTGCTGGTGACCCGGGTCGACGCGCAGAAGGCCGCGGTGCTGCAGGGGGAATTCCCGGCGGGCCAGTACAACACGGTGGGAATGACCTTCCGCCTGGCCCCCGCGGCGGCGGCGGAGCAGCCGGCGGTCGGGCGGGTCGTGGTCGTCACGGCCGGGACGAGCGACCTGCCGGTCGCGGAAGAAGCCCGCGAGACGCTGGCGTGGATGGGCGTGGCCGTGACGAGCATTCACGACGTCGGGGTGGCCGGTCCGCACCGTCTGTTGCGGCATCTGGACAAGCTGCGCGGCGCGGATGCCGTGGTCGTCGTGGCGGGGCTGGAGGGAGCGCTGCCGAGCGTCGTGGGGGGGCATGTCGATTGCCCGGTGATCGCGGTGCCGACGAGTGTCGGGTACGGGGCCAGTTTCGGTGGTCTGGCCGCGCTGCTCGGGATGCTCAACAGTTGCGCCGCCAATGTGACGGTCGTGAACATTGATGCCGGCTTCAAGGCGGGATACGTGGCCGGTCTGATCGCGCATCGCCGCGGGGTACCGAAGGACGCCGGATGAGCCATGACTAGCGATGCGAATGAGCTTCCGCGTTTGGCGCCGCGGGCGGCCGAGAGCCACAAGGGCGACTACGGGCGCGCGGTGCTCGTGGGCGGTTCGCGCGGCATGAGTGGAGCGATAGCGCTGGCGGGCATGGCTGCGCTGCGCGCTGGTGCCGGGCTGGTGACCGTCGCGGTTCCCGAGGTGTGTCTCGAGACAGTGGCCTCCTTTGATCCGTGCCTCATGACGGTGCCGTTGCCCTGCGATGCGGCCGGGCGTCTGGCCGCGGACGCCGCCCCCGTCCTCCGGGGAGTGGCCGAACGCGCGACGGTCATGGCGTGCGGGCCCGGGCTGGGACGCAGTCCGCACGTGACGCAGCTCGTCCGGGATCTCTACACGAGCGTGCCGCTGCCGCTGGTCGTGGACGCCGATGGTCTCAATGCGTTGGCCGAGCAGCCGGGCGGGCTGGCCCGCGCGGGCGGTCCGCGGATCATCACGCCGCATCCAGGGGAATTCCGGCGGCTGAGCGGGACGGCCGAGCGCGATGCGGCGGGGCAGCAAGCCTGCGCGCAGGAACTGGCCCGCACGCACCAGATCACCGTAGTGCTCAAAGGACATCGCACGTTGATCACCGATGGTGGTCGCAGCGTGCGCAATACCACGGGCAACGCGGGCATGGCGACGGGCGGCGCGGGAGATGTCCTGACCGGCATCCTCACGGCGCTCCTCGGGCAGGGTCTGCCGGTCTGGGACGCGGCCCGGCTGGGGGTGCACCTGCACGGGCTGGCCGGCGACATCGCGGCGCGGCACCTGACACAGCTGGCCCTGACCGCGCAGGATCTGCTGCGGTTCCTGCCCCAGGCCTGGAAGGAACTGGGCTACTGACCATGACCGCCGCCGCGCTGTTTCGGAACCTGGCCGACCTGCCCCGCTGGCTGCGAGCGGGCGCCGTGTCGATCGGCAACTTCGACGGTGTGCACGTGGGGCATGCGGCCCTGCTGGCACGGCTCGTGGCCCGCGCCCGGGCGATGCAGTGCGCCGCCGTGGTATTCACGTTCGATCCGCACCCGGCCGCCCTGCTCTACCCCGACGCCGTCCCCCCGCCGCTCACCTGGACCGAGCGCAAAGTGGAGCTGCTCACGGCGCTGGGCGTGGATGCAGTGATCGCCTATCCGACCGATCGGGCGGTCCTGTCGCTCACCGCGGACGAATTCTTCGCCGGGATCCTCCGGGCGCAGCTGGACGTGCGGGCGCTGGTCGAGGGGCCGAACTTCTTCTTCGGCCGCCACCGCCGCGGCACGATCGAGTACCTGGCGCAGTTGTGTCGCCAGGCTGGGGTGGAGCTGGAGGTGGTGGAACCGCTCCAGGTGGACGGCGTCTATGTATCCAGCAGCCGCATTCGGGAATTGATCCAGGCCGGCCAGGTGCGTGCCGCCGACCGGCTGCTGACGCAGCCCTACCGCGTGCACGGCGAGGTGGTGCGCGGCGCCGGACGGGGGGCTCAGCTAGGCTTTCCCACGGCCAATCTCCAGCCGGTCGGGATGGTGCTGCCACCGCTGGGCGTCTATGCTGGCCGAGCCACGCTGCGCGGCGCCACGTTCCCCGCGGCGATTCACATCGGGCCGAATCCGACGTTCCGTGAGGACCGGGTGAAGTTCGAGATTCACATGGTGGGGATTGACCGGCCGCTGTACGGCGAGATGCTGGCCGTCGACTTCCTCGATCGCCTGCGCGACATCCGGGTGTTTGGCGGCATCGAGGAACTGCAGGAGCAGCTGCGGCGGGATGTGGAGGCGGCGACCAGGCTGTAAGACGGAGTGCCGGTCCGCCGGCACGGTGTGGCAGGCGTTCTTCCGGCAGCCGCAGGGTTGGCGGTGGGACCCGCGAGGTGCGACAGGCAGGCAGTGAGCCATGATGACAGAGCGCTTTCCCAACGCGTGGCAGGAACTCCGTTCGATCATTGATCAGCACCAGCGCTTCGTGCTGACCAGCCATGTGCGGCCCGATTGTGATGCGCTGGGGAGCGAACTGGCGATGGCCGATCTGCTGGAGCGGCTTGGCAAGGAGGTGCGGATCGTCAACGCCGATGCGGTCCCGCCGCGCCTGGCGTTCGTCGACCCGCAGCAGCGCATTGAAGTGCTGCCGGCCGGTGCCGCGGAGCCGCCCTGGGGGCAGGTCGACGTGATCATGGTGCTTGACACCGGGGCGTGGGGGCAGCTGGGGCCGATGGCCGACCTCATTCGCCGCACTCCGGCGCAGGTCGTGGTGCTCGATCACCACGCGAATGCCGGCGAGATCGACGGAGCGGTCTTCCAGGACGAGCGAGCGGAGGCGACCGGCCGCCTGGTGGCGGATTTCGTCGAGTTCCTGGGGGTGCCGCTGAGTGCGGCGATGGCCGCGGCGCTGTTTGCCGCCATTGCGACCGATACCGGCTGGTTCCGGTTCTCCTCCACCCGCAGCAGCACGTACCGGGTCGCGGCAAGGCTGATCGACGCCGGCGCGTGCCCGTCCGACATCTACCGCCAGCTGTACGAACGCGACTCCCTGAGCCGGGCGAAACTGCGTGGACTGGTGCTGGAGCGGCTGACGCTGGAACTCGACGGCCGGCTGGCCCATACCTGCGTGCACTGCGCTGATTTCGCCGCCACCGGCGCGCTGCGCAGCGAAACGGAAGATTTCATTAACATGGCGCTGGCCATCGAGGGCACGGCGGTCGCCGTCATGTTGACCGAGTATCCGGCCGGGACCGTCAAAGTCAGTCTGCGCTGCCGCGATGCGACGGTCGACTGCAGCCAGATTGCCGCGCTCTTTGGCGGCGGCGGACACAAGGCGGCCGCCGGGGCCACGCTGGCCGGTGACCTGGACCGGGCCCGGCACCGCGTGTTGCGTGCGGTGCGGCAGGCCATGGAGCGCTAAGCTGCGGTACCACCACTTTACGCCCGCGACGACTTGTCGCAGAATTGACGGGCAGTTTATCCACGAATCGTCCACGGCAAGAACTTCGGGAGACCGTGCCATGGCATGGCGAGGGACTCGCGCTATCCTCGGGATGGCGTTGTTACTGGGATTATGTTGGCATGGTGCCGCTGCCGGCGCTGAAGAATCGCGCTTTGCGGCCACGCACAGTCGCAGCCAGTACGTGCACTGGATCGACCTGTACGATGCAACCGATACCAAGATCGATCCCAGCGACCCGAACGCCCCCCCCTACTCGCCGGTGTTCACCTGCGGCCGCTGTCACGACTACGAGGCGATCGCCCATGGCTACCACTTCAATGCCATGCAGAAGCCGGCTCCCACGAGCCGTGCGGGTGAGGCCTGGATCTGGACCGACCCGCGCACCGGGACGCAGATCCCCCTGTCCTACCGCGGCTGGCCCGGCACGTACGATCCGCGGGGCCTGGGCATCAGCGCATGGGACTTCGTGCTGAAATTCGGCCGCCACCTGCCCGGTGGGCTGGTCGCCGGGCCGGCACCGGAAGTTTCGGCACGCGACCGGGAGGGCACGGAGGAGCCCGGCGCCGACGCGGCCACGGCCGGTCCGCCGCCAAGTGTACCTGACAACGTACCTGACAACGGCCGCTGGAAGCTGTCTGGCCAGCTGGCCGTCGACTGCATGATCTGCCACAGCAACGACGCGGCCTACAGCCCGGAAGCCTGGTGGGACCAGATCTCGAAACAGAATTTTGCCTGGGCTCCGGCCGCAGCGCTCGGTATCGCTGACATCGAGGGGGACGTTTCGAAACTGCCTGATGACTTTGATCCGGCAGCGGCGAAGCAGGCGGAACCGGCCGCGCCGGCGTCTGACTCGGACGCGCAGGACGAGTCACAGGACAGTCCGGACCAGCAGAGCCCCGCAGCCTCTGAAGGGCAGGAAGGGGCGCCGGCCGAAGCAGACGCCGCCGGGGACGCGCAGGAGGCTGGCAGCAGTGCCGGTGCGCACGCTGCCGACGGGCCGACGCTGCCCAAGACCAGGTACCGGGCCCTGCGGATGAGTGCGGACAAGAAGGTGTTTTTCGATGTGGTCAAGACGCCAGCGGACAACGCCTGTTACTACTGCCACACGACGCGCTTTGCCAGCGCCGATGCGACCGTTGAATGGACGCACGACGAGGATGTGCATTTGCGGGCCGGCATGACCTGCTCCGACTGCCACCGAAACGGCATCGAGCACGATACGGTGCGGGGCTTCGAAGGGGAGAAGCACTCGACCAACACCAGCGTCGCGACGCTTTCCTGCCGCGGCTGTCACATGGGTGACGAAGACGAGGTGGCACGCGTGGTGGGAGGCCGTCTGGGCGCGCCCAAACCGCTGCATCGCGGACTGCCGACCATTCACCTGGAACTGCTCTCCTGCACCGCCTGCCATTCCGGCCCGCAGCTGGACCGGGACAAGCAGGCCTTCGGCGTCCAGACGGCGATGGCCCATGGGCTGGGGCTGCCCAGCCACGCGCTGACGGCCGACACGGAACCGGGTATTGTGGCTCCCGTGATACTGAAGTCCGACGGGGTGCTCTACCCGCACCGCACCGTCTGGCCGGCGTTTTGGGGCGAGATGCAGGGGGCCGATGTCAAGCCGCTCAGTCCGCAAGCCGTCTACGACACGCTGCGGACGACCCTCCGCGTACGTGGGAACTCCACCTTCACCGAGACGCTCGGCAAGGTGACCCTCAAGGCCGAAGACAAGGCCGCGGTGCTGGGCGAAGAGCGGGCGAAGGTGGCCCCCGCGGAACTCACGGCGGACGAACGCGACAAGCTCGCACAACTCGAGAAGACCAAATCGGTCGAGGCGTTCCGCGAGAAGCTGAGTGCACCGCTCAAGAAACTCAAGACCCTCATCCAGACGCCCGACGCGCAGCCGGTGTACGTGTCGGGGGGACGCGTCTATCGGTTGGGGCAGGACGGCGAGACCGTGGAAGTGCTCGCCGACCAAGTCGCCGCGGCCCAGCCGTACTCCTGGAAACTCGCCCATGACGTCCGCCCGGCACGCTGGTCGACCGGCGCGAGCGGCGGCTGCTACGAATGCCACACCCTGGGATCGCCGTTTTTTGACAGTCAGGTCACGGCGGTTGGCCCGGCGCCCGATGGGGAGCCTCCGTCGCAGCGCATGGCGGAACTGGCCGGCCTCGATCGCCTGCGCATCGATACCTGGAACCTGTCCTTCCAGGGCCGTGCGGCCTTCAAGTGGTTCGGCTTCGCCTCGGCCGGCATCGTTGGCCTGGTGTTGCTGTCGTTCGTCTTCCTCGGGATCAACGGATTGGGCGGTTTTGCGCGGCGATCCTAGACCGCCTGTTCATGTGCATCGTTTGGAGCTGTCTGATGTTCAACGACCTGACTACCAAGCTGGCGGATATTCTGCATCATCCTGGCCGGATCTTTCCGGCCGTGGTGGCGATCGTGCTGATTGCCACGGCCGCGGTCGTGATCCTGCACCTGCTGATGGCCTTGCTCGGGGGGCGCGCAGCGAAGCAGCGGCAGCGGTTCAATCTCTGGGAGAAGCTGGTCTATCTGGGAGCCCTCGTGAGCGTAGCCGCGCTGGCGATCACCTCGTTCTACACCGTGCTGCGCTTCGGCGGGATGCATGGCTGGTGGTTGTTCGCCCATATGTTCGGCGCCGGTGCGATGACGGGCGTGCTGCCGTTGCTGGCCTTGACCTGGTGCGGCGCCCACTGCTGCTGCGGGGCCACGCACCGGCCGGCCGATGAAGCTGAGCCGCTGCGGTTCTTTTGGATCCCCCGCGTCATGTTCTGGCTGTTCCTGCTGGCTGGCCTCGTCCTGATACTCACGACGATGGTGAGCATGCTGCCGCTGTTCGGCAGTGAGGGGCTGGAAGTGCTGCTGGATCTCCACCGCTACGCCGGATTGCTGGCCGTCGTCGCCCTGGCGATCCACCTCTACTGCGTGCTGCTGCAGCGCGCCCAGCTGCGCTGACCCGCGGCCAGACGTCAGACACGGGAAGGTGCAACGCCGGGATAGAACACTCTGTTGGCGTTTTCGGCTTCTGCTCCGGAGTTGAGCTACGAGATTCGAAAGAGCTTGTCCCGGCGCATGTGGACAGCTGAAGTTGTGACACGCGCACTATCGTCCTGAGCCGCAACGCGGCAACCTATCGTACCCGGGGTAAGCCGCTCTTCGCGGCGCCACCCCGGGTACCCGTGCCCGAGCGCATGTCGGTCGAGCCCGAATTGCACACGGCGCTGGCCGGCTGGGGATTCAACCCGGCCGTGTTACCATTGTGAGTTACCTTTGAGTTGCCTTCTTGCAGCCCAAGGTCTGGCGAATACGGTCGGAGCGATTGCGCTGTGGACGAGCGCTGCTACTTGGGGACGCGTCACAGCACGAAGGCCTGCTGAGTCCAGGTCGTCGTTGCGCCGGGTGTCGATCCGCAGATGTCGCCGCCCTGGGTTATGTCGGCAGGAAAATATTGCCCCTTTTCCGCGTCGGGCAACCCAAGGATCAGGTTATCCAAATTGTGCATGGCGTCATTTACATAAACAAACCCGGCTTGCGCAGGAAAGGGCCCGGAGTCGGAGATACCCACGATCTCCCCCTCTTCGTTGATTGCCGTCGCGTAACTGTCGGGCGATTTAGCCGCATCTGGCAGGGTGCCCAGGCCTCGCATGCCCACTCCGGGTATGTAACGATATGCTTGCGTGTCCTCACGCGTTACGTTGGTGTCGCCGACGATCACGCCAGCCGAATTCACATCAGCGCCGAATGTCCGGCCTTTGCCACCCTTCATGAGCGTGCCAATCGCCGTCGTGAGGTGCTCGCGCGGCCCGACAAGCGCAGGGTTGACGGTCGGGTTGAATGTTGTGCGAAACTCGGTACCTACGATCCACACCGACCCGTCGCCTCGCCGGTTACTTATGCTCTCGGGGAAACCTGCACCAGGATATTCAAACAGGTTCAGCTGACCTTGCGTCCAGACAAAGGCTTGGCCGCCATAGTAGCCCAGAACATCACCACTGTCGTTGACAGCGACCACGCGGGTCTCTCCAGGCCCAGCCTTGATGTAGTCAATGTACCCGGACACGGTGTCCAACAGGAATCCGTGCGTGTCGATTGTCTGGGCTTCCGCATCATACGTGGACCAGTCGATGCAATGGCCGACAATCTGCGGCACGATCTCGGTGCCCTGCAACCTGTCGTTGATATCAATGGCCTCAGTCAATCGATACGGGTCATCCAGATCATCCAGAAGGAACACATTGAGGTCCACACGACTGTAGTCTTCGTAGCGCCACCACAGCGGTGTATACACAAGGCCGTCCTTACGGCCAACGACGTCGCCGCGGTCATTCATGGCGAGTGCATCACTAAACGAATCGCCAGGTTCAGACAGCATCACCTTGTCGTAGCGAAATCCCGGATCTGGCGGTGGTGAACCGCCGCCTGAGCCGCCGCCGCCACCCGGTTTCTTTGCGGACACCTGAGCCGTTGCACTCAAGGCCAATGCGATCACCGAGGCGGTAATTGCCGCAGTCATTCTCATCCATCTGGTCTGCACAGCGCGATTCATCAGCTGTCTCCTTGTTGCCGTGACGTGACGCGCGTCCACTGCGGTCGCCCGCACGATGTCGACCGCTTGAGGCAGATCCGCTGACACGGTGGCCTCAACCGATAACAGCGCGAACGGCGCTCGTTTTGTATCAGCCAGCGGAAAAAAACGTGCAAATAAAGAGTGGCACAGCGCGCCGTGAGAGGTCCGTCGGGGCGCGCGGCTCTGGTGTGGATTGTGGGGCGCCCCGAGGCACCCCTGCGGTGCCCTGTGACGCCGCAATTGGTCACTTCGTTGACGGTGCCTATAATCCGACCGGGCTGTTCATTACGAGGGTAGGAACCATGTCTCAAGTCTCTCCCCGGCCGCTTCCCGAGGCGGTTGGCGCGTACGCGGCCGAGCAGTTGTTGCCCGACGTATACGCGAGGTTGCGGAGAATGGCTGCGGCGCGGCTGGCACGGGAGCGGCCCGGGCAAAGGCTGGACGCCACGGAACTGGTACACGAAACCTATTTACGGCTGACACGCGGTGCGGCCGATCGACGCTGGGAATCGCACGCGCACTTCCTGGCGGCAGCGGCCGATGCGATGGGGCGAGTCGTGGTGAGCCACGCGCGTCGACGGCAGGCCGCCAAGCGCGGCGGCCACCTCGCCCGTGCCGACGTGGATCCGGCCCTGCTGCCCGACAGAATCCGCGACGACATGCTGATGGCGCTTGATGAAGCACTGCGAGAATTGCAGGCGGCCGATCCGGTTAAGGCGCAACTCGTGTGTCTCCGTTACCTCTACGGTCTGACCACGCGCGATGCCGCCGAGCTTCTGGGATTCTCCACGGCGACGGCCAACCGCTATTGGGTCTACGCTCGTGCCTGGTTGCAGGCGCGCCTGACGCGCGACGAGCATTAGGGCCGCCGCCACACGCAACTTGGGAAGGGAAATGGGGAGTGGTACGTTCTCGCAACCGAACTGGGTGACGAAGGCAATCTCGCCGAGGGACAGTCGTGTTGCAGTTCCCCGTCCACAAAGACCAGGGAACTAAGCCGCAAGCAGAGCCACCAGGCCAGCGCTGGGATGAGTCCAGCAGCCCCGTGAGGGGCGACGGATCATAGTCCCTGGCCCTCCAGCCGCCCGGCGTGTTGCCGAGACCGCCACCGACAAACACCCGCGGTGTGCCGCGCACGCCTTCATCGGTGTGATGTTGGCCGCGGCTGGACCCGGCCTCGATCGACTGCCGATGCGGTGGTGGCCTTCCGGCTCGGCCGTCGCAGTTCGGGCTGGCTGACCCAGGGCGGCGTTGGGTGGCTGCGCCCCCCAACTTGCCCGGGGCTATTGTCGGTCGCCCGCTACGCGGGCTGCCACGATTCCCGCGTGTGCGTAGCAACGAGGGGGGCCACCGGCGGCTGTTGCTCACGGCCACGCGATGGGCATAGCCGGCGAGGTACTCTCCAGCTTCCTCCGGGCGGTCCCACACGCCGCGGCTGCAGGCGACCCAGTATCTCGTAGGGTAGTCAACGTCGTCAGGTGTGGGTGCCGAGTGGCTGCGCTCGACACCAGCCACCGAACGGCGGTCGTCACGGTCGCGTATGCGTGTCGCGTTTGCGGCGGAGTGACCGCCGGCCGAGCAGCGTGAGTCCGGCGAGCGGCACGCCGATGACGATCAACCACGGCGTGACTATCACAGTGGCAATGACCGCGAGTTTCACGGCAGCCGCCAACCCGTTGAGCGACTGGGTCCACGCTCGTCTGATCCGTGTGCCGAACGTGGCACGCTCCTCAGGCACGTAGCCCAGAATCTCGCGCGCGTTGAGTGTGACGGTCGAGAGCGCAGTCAAGTCCTGCAGGACACGCAGCTGTCCCTGCATCTGTTCGGCCTCCGTTCGGACGCGGGCCAGTTCCTCTTCGACGGCGAGAATATCTTCCAGCTTGCCTGTGCTGTCGGCCAGGTGTTTCAGGAGACGTTCTTCTTCGAGCTGCTTGTTGCGGATTCGCGTTTCAAGATCGTAGTATTCGGCCGTCACTTCGCGACTGTCTTCCGTCCGCTGTTCCAACTCCCCGAGTGTGCCGGCCGCATTGAGAAACTCGTCGTAGCGAGCCGCCGGCACGCGGATCGTCCATGAGCCACTGCGAGGATGCCCTGACGCGGTCTGGATCGCTGACTTGGCCACGAACCCATCGTGTTTGCGGGCAAGTTCCTCCACGCGGGCCGATACGTCCGTAATGTTCTCAACCACAATGTCCAACGTCGCATTGTAGATGACTTTCCGTTCCAACCGCGGTGTGTCGGCATCCTTCGCCGGGGCGTCATCTTCAATACTGCTGGAACTATCCATCAAGGTCAGGTTCAAGTCGCCACGGGAACTGGCACTTTCCCCAGGCCATGCTTCTTGATCCGACACCGCGGAGGAAGCCGGAGCCGCAGGGTGGTTCACGCGTCCACAACCCAACGCGGACGCCAGAAGGAGGACAATCGCGGACGGCAACTGGTTTCTTTGCTGCATGACGGCACCCCGATCCCCATGGAAAGCCAACGTGGAACGCATGCGTCGCCGGCGCCAATACAAAGTGAGATCCGGCGACACGGTAGCTTATTCCCAGTGCACACCATCTTCTGCCTGGCACTTCCGCTTTCTCGAAAAGCCCTTCCACGAACTCGAAGCCGGCCTCGTCGCCTACATCCAATCCAGATACTCCTCCTCGAACTGAGCCAGGGCTTCGCCTTCGTCGGCCGGCAGGTCCACGCCGGCATTGCCGACGACAACTTCTACCTCGACCTGCTCTTCTATTACGTGCGTCTGCGCCGGTTCATTGTGGTGGACCTCAAGACCGGCCCGTCCAAACTCGAGTACGCCGGCAAGATGAACTTCTACTGCAACCTCGTCGATGACCAACTCCGCCACGCCGGCTCCATCGGGTCAAGGGCCGGCGGGCTGCGGCCGCAGTCTTTGCCAGGCTTTGCTCGCATCTCTGGATTGCCCAGGCTCAATGTAACTCTCCGAGAAACCATGCAGCCGAGTCTGCGGACGACCCGATGAATGGTTGGACGATCCATCGTCTGTTCGTCTACTCGGATTGTGCACAATCGACGGTGATACGCTCATGTGGTGTGGTGCCTGCCAGCAAGACGTTCCGGGGGTTGTCACCTCGTCACAGGACCCCACGGTCTGCTGTGCCCGGTGCGGTCAGCCGATGTTGGGAGCCGGTGTCGACCGCAACAGGTTATCTGCGCCGCACTTTCCGTTTCCGGTGGACGAGCCACGTTTCACGGCGTCAGGTGCTGGCCTGGGCACGGCCGACACGGAGGAGTTCCCGGAGTTCGTCGAGCTGGAGAACTGGGACTTCGAAGAGACGATTCGGCACGCGCGGCAACTGGTGCGAAGCGTTACCAGTGATCCGGACGCGGATGCCGGCGTTGCCCCGAGCGATCCCCTGCGCGCGGAGCCGCAGGTCGATTCCGAACCGTCGGCCGCGGCCAGCCAGTCAGCCGGCCGCTCGGGCGGCACGGTCGCCTGGCTGATCCTGGCCATTGGCCTGGGCGTTTTCACCTGCGGCGCGGCGCTGATCGGACTGGCGCTGGTCCGGCATTCCACGCCGCTCTGGCAACTGGGGTTGCCCATGGTGCTCAGCGGGCAGGTGGCCGTGTTGTTCGTCGTGATCTGGCAACTGGAGGTTGTCTGGCACGGCCATCGTGCAACGTTCGTCGCGCTGCATGCGCTGGACGACCAGCTGCGGCAGCTGCGTCGGCACGACGCGCCGGACCCGCCCGATCATGTGTCGGTGCCGGCCGGTCCGGGTCGATCCGGGACAGGCGGCACGACCTCTGCCGGTGCCGCAGCTTCCAGCAGCGGTGCGAGTAAGCGGGCGGCCTCGGGCCCGCCCAGTTGGGCGGCCCGGCCGAGGAACCGGTAAGCGCGTTCATATTCGCCATCCGCGTAGAGCATCATGCCGACCAGGAACAGCAGGTCGGCGTCATCGGGATTGGCCAACGCCTTGTTGGCGACCGTCTCCAGGTGCGACTCTTTGGCCAGATGGTTGTTGCGGTAGATGTCCTCCAGGCGGAACTCGGACTTCACGTACGGGGCGTCCAGTTCCAGCGCGATCTTGAGTGCCCGGGTGGCGGTCCGGTACTGATTGACCGTGAGCAGGGCGAAGCCTTCCCGCACATAGGCATCGACCAGGTCGGGCGCCGTCTCGATGGCCGACTTGTAGTACTGGCGTGCGGTGTGGAATTCCTGCTTGGCGAAGCGCGCGTCGCCGAACTGGATGAGCCGTCTGGCTCGCTCGCGCGCTTCCGGATTGCTCTTGCGCAGTTTGCCAGCGATCTCCGCTGCCGTCAGTCCGTTGTCGGACGGATCGGGACCGACCGGCGGCACTGGCGGGACGAACTGCGGATTTCGGTGGATGCCGAGGAACCGTTCCATGGCCAGGGGCCCGTAGTTCAGTTCTCCCGGCACGTAGGTTGGCGGCAGATAGTAGGCGGTCGAATTGGTGGCCGGATCGTAGTAGATGCCGCCGTACCCGTAGTTCCACAGCGAATCGTACGCGTAGTAGGGGTAGGCGTAGGGGTAGGTGTAGAACGGAGGCCGGTAGTACCGCGGCCCAGGACCGTGATGTCGCGGTCCGCTGTTGTGATCGCGTGTGGGACCTCGATCACCGCGCGAAGGCGCCGGGGTGCGGCCGGCGCTGCCGCCCGGGAAGCTCCCCGAGTAGAATCCGGGCCGCTGAGCATCGGCGGCGGGCGCCAGCCACAGCAGCAATGCGGTGGCGAGCAGCGGGAGGGAGATAGACTTGAACATCGCTTCGACTCCTCTTGGCACGTCGGGCCTGCGCGCACTACACGACGCGTGCCGCGCTGGTTGTGCACGTGCAGCAACCGGTCGGTTGGCACATCGAGTCGCCGCAGCAGAACCGAACCCCAGATCACACTCCCCGCCACCTGTAATTATCGAACGGGCGGGCAGATCCGGCAATGAATTAAACCCTGCCGTACCGTCCCAGGGTCTGTTCGATGTGGCGGATTAGCAGCAGGACGAGCACCCAGACGAAACCCAGGCAGAAGCCAGACAGTTCCGCCAGGAAGGTCCACGAGAAGTCGCCGGCCGCGAAACGGGGGGGCGCGACCAGGTCCGCCACCGCGCCGGCGATCCCGCACACAGCGCACCAGGCGACGGCGACGGCCAGCACATCGGTGACCGACTCGGGCGTCCGTTGCCGCTCGTGCGGCGGCCGGAGGATCGCGGCCATCGCGACGGCTCCCGCCCACACGAACAGACTCAGCGGTCCGAGCAACAGGGTGACGCCGAGCCACAGCGTCAGGAGGGACACGAGCAACAGCAGTTCCGACGCTGTGCCCGCTCTGGCTGCCACGGCGTGTCGCGACATGCTGAAACTCCTTATCTCAGCAGTTGTTGCAGTTCGGCCACACAATCATCTACGTGGATGCGCCACTGGTTGAGCGAATCGCGGTCGCGGATCGTGATGGTGCGATCTTTGAGCGTCTGGCCATCGATCGTCAGGCAGTACGGCGTCCCGGCCTCATCCTGCCGGCGATAGCGTCGCCCGACCGCCCCTTTCTCGTCGTAGAACACGGGGAAATGCGGCTTGAGCGCGGCGTAGACCTCCTGCGCGATCTCCGGCATGCCGTCCTTCCGGACGAGCGGGAACACGGCGGCCTTGAGTGGGGCCAGCCGCGGGTGCAGACGCAGCACGGTGCGCGCCTGCAGCACGCCGTTCTCGTCCGGCGCTTCGTCCTCGGTGTAGGCTTCGCACAGAAAGGCCAGCGTGGCCCGATCGGCACCTGCCGACGGCTCCACCACGTGCGGAATGAACCGCTCACCTGTCAGGTCATCGCGATAGGTGAGGTCCTTGCCGCTGCCGCGCCAGCGGGGTTTGCCGTCCGCATCCTGTTCCAGGGCCAGCGGGCAGGTGGCCGGGTCGAGTTTGCCTTCCATGTGGCTCCGCAGGTCGAAATCGCCGCGATGGGCGATCCCCTCGAGTTCCCCGAACTCGCCGGGCGGCAGGAAGGGGAACGCGTATTCAATGTCGGCTGTGCCGGTCGAATAGTGACTCAGTTCCTCACGCTCATGCTCGCGCAGCCGCAGCCGTTCGCCGGCCAGACCCAGGTCGGTATACCACTTGAGCCGCCGGTCGCGCCAGTACTGATACCACTGCTGCGACTGGCTCGGATGACAGAAGAACTCGATCTCCATCTGTTCGAATTCGCGCGAGCGGAAGGTGAAATTGCGCGGGGTGATTTCGTTCCGGAAGCTCTTGCCGATCTGAGCGATCCCGAAGGGGACCCGCACACGCGTGCTGTCGACGACGTTCCGGAAGTTGACGAAGATGCCCTGGGCCGTCTCCGGCCGCAGGAAGGCCGCACTTTCTTCCCCCCCCAAGGCCCCGACGTAGGTCTTGAACATCAGGTTGAATTCGCGCGGCTCGGTGAGCGTGCCGAGGGTCCGGGCATCGGGACCGAGCACCTGGGAGAGATCCGCGACCTCGGGCAACGCCCGGAAGTCGCCGTCCCAGCTCAGTTGGTCGGCGTCCTTGGCCCGCAGATGGAAGAACTTGAGGGCCCGGTGCTCAACCTCCGCCTGCTCCTGAGCCACCTCCGCCACGGTGGCCACGAAGATCCGCTGCCCTTTGGCCGTCACCCAGCGGCCGCGAACCTGGTCGTGGCGGTATCGCCGCTTCGACTCGCGGCAGTCGACCATGTAGTCGTGAAACAGATCGTAGTGCCCGGAGCACTTCCAGACCTGCGGATGCATGATGATGGTGCAGTCCAAGCCGGTCATTTCGTAGGGCGCGGGGGCACCGGGCGGGACGGACAGCTCATTGTGTCCCGTGACCATGTCGCGCCACCACGCTTCCCGCACGTTGCGCTTCAATTCCACACCCAGTGGACCGTAATCCCAGAAGCCGTTGAGGCCCCCGTAGATCTCGCTCGACTGGAACAGAAATCCGCGCCGTCGGCACAACGATACCAGCTTGTCCATTTCCATGCCGTCAATGTACTGACCTGCCGCGATTGCGAAAGGGGGAAACGGCATTTTGTCGGGTGTGCGGTGCCGCCGCCGCAACAGCTGGCCGGGACCGCCTCCCGCCGATCTTCCCAACGGGGAGCGCGCCCCGTACACTGAACCCCATGAGTAGCGCCCCTGAGAGCCCGACGCCGTGGGTCGTGGACACCACGGCGGAGCGATTTGAACTGGATGTCATCGAGCGTTCCAAGGTCACGCCGATCGTCGTCGACTTCTGGGCCGCCTGGTGCCAGCCCTGCCGGCTGCTGGCGCCGCTGCTCGAGCGGCTGGCGACGGAGTTGGGCGGCCGGTTCGTCCTGGTGCGGGCCAACACCGACGAGCTGCCGCAGATCGCCGCGCAGTTCCAGGTCCAGTCGATCCCCGCTGTGTTTGCCCTGGTGGACGGACAGGTGGTCGACTTCTTCCAGGGGGTGATGAGCGAGAGCCAGCTCCGGACGTGGCTCGACCGGGTGCTGCTGGCCGGAACCCTGGTCGACGCGCGGGCGCAGGAGTCCACGCGGCCGAGTGAGTCCGAACGGCTCTACCGCCAGGTGCTCGAGCAGACGCCGGACCACGTACAGGCCAAGACAGGTCTGGCGCGCGTGCTGCTCGACGAAGGCCGCTGCGCAGCATCGCAGACGCTGATCGAGGAGCTTGAGAAACGCGGGTTCCTCGAGCCGGAGGGCGAGACGGTGAAGGCCGCCATCTCGCTCGCCGCGCTGGGTACCGCCGACGTCGCCGCGCTGCGCGCTGCCGTGGCGGCAGATCCGGCCGACCTGACCGCTCAGCTGCGCCTGGCCGAGGCCCTGGCGGGGCAGCACGCCTTTGAAGAAGCGCTCGAACTCTGCCTGCAGCTGGTCGCACAGGACAAGGAGGGCGTTGGTGAGCAGGCACGGCAGGTCATGGTCGGCGTGTTCCACGTGCTGCCCCAGGACTCCGAGCTGACGCGCAGCTACCGCCGGCGACTCTCCACGCTGCTCTTCTGATCACCCCAGCAGCTGCAGGAAGGCGTCGGCCGGGTCCAGACTGTCCACGACCAGATCGGGTGCCGCGGCTGCCAGCCGCTCCCGGCTGTCCCAGCCAGTTGCCACGGCCACGGCCCGCGCCCCAATCGCCCGCGCGCAACGCACGTCGATCGGCGTGTCGCCAATGACCCACACGCGGTCGGGCGGCACCTCCCGCCCGATGTGCGTGCGCGAGGCCGTCAGGGCGTCGCGAGCCACGTCGTCCCGGTCGACGAAGTGGTCGCCATAGCCGCCAAACGCGAAATAATGCGACAAGCAATAGTGATCGAGCTTGAGCTTGGCACTGCCCTGGGCGTTGCCCGTCAACAAACCGAGCGCCACATCGTCGCGCTGGGACAACTGGCTGAGCAACGCCGCGACGCCGGGCAGCACCATCCCTTCGCGCTGAGGCAGATAGACGACCAGCCGCCGCAAGTACTCGTCTTTCAGACGCTGCCAGTTCGCGTCCGTGTCCTCGATATCGTGCGCTCGAAACAGGCACTGGGCAATCCACCGATCTGTGCGGCCGCTGAACGGGACGTCGCACGGCTCCGCCACCTGGAACGTGTCGGAGAACGCCGACATCAACGCCGTCCCCCCTGCCCCGCCGGTCTTGATCAGCGTGCCGTCAATGTCAAACAGTAGGACCATCTTCATACGGCACATGGTAGTCGAGTCGGTGCAGGAGCGGAACTTGGCGACGGCCGGCTCCACGGATACACTTACATCGGATTTTTTGAGTCGTCCAAAAAGGTGCGGCGGTCTTCGCCGGAAGACGTGCTGCGGTGAGGACTTCCGGCGCACAGTCAGACCAGATGCCGGGTGTCTGGAGGAGGACTTCCCGTGGAACCTGTGGTCAACCTGGTGGTGGGCGCGGTCGTGCTCGGCCTGCTCTACCTGCTGTTTCGCGCCGGCAGCGGCTGGTTCTGGCGGTGGTTCGGCAAGCCTGTGGATGGGCAGCGCGTGCGGGTCGAGGACGCGCTGAAGCATCTGTACAACAGCAGTGAAGGTGGTCTGCCGGGGACGATCGAGAGCATTGCCGGGGCGCTGCAGATCACGTGCGACGCAGCGGCCCGGCTGGCCCAGCAGCTCGAGCACCGCGCGCTGGTGTCGTCGCGGGGGCCGGTCTTCGAGTTGACGGAAGAAGGGCGCCTCTACGCGCTGCAGGTCATCCGGACCCACCGGCTATGGGAGCACTACCTGGCGCACGAGACCGGGTTGGCCGAGCAGGAGTGGCATGCGCGGGCGGATCGCGTGGAGCATCAGCTCACACCGGCCGAGGTGGATGCGCTGGCGGCACGCCTGGGGCACCCGCTGTTCGATCCGCACGGCGATCCGATCCCTACAGCGACCGGAACCGTGTGCGCGCTGGAGGGGCAGCCTCTGACGGCGGCGCATGCCGGCCAGTGCGTGCGGGTGGTGCATCTGGAAGACGAGCCGGCGTCGACGTACGGAGAGTTGCTCGCAGCGCATCTCGAGCCCGGCATGACGCTGCAGGTGTCGGCGGCCGATGCCAGCGGGATCGCGCTGGATACCGGTGGGGCGACCTGTCAGTTGTCGCCGACCGCGGCCGCCAGTGTCACGGTGCAGCCGGTGCCGGAGGGGGCGTCGCCCCAGCGCCCGGCGCGTCGCATGTCGGCGCTGGCGGCCGGGGAACAGGCCGTCGTGGCCAGCATCTCGCCGGCCTGCCGGGGCGTGGAGCGGCGCCGGCTGCTGGACCTGGGGCTGGTGCCCGGGACCCGTGTGAGGGCGGAGTTCAAGAGTCCGGCCGGGGACCCGGTGGCGTACCGGGTGCGGGGAGCCTTGATCGCGCTGCGCAGCCAGCAGGCGGACATGATCTGCGTGGAACCTTGACGCGCCCGTTGCGCGATGGCGGTGTACCGATGAGTAACAGTCGATGTGAGGCGTGTCCGGCCCACAATGCGGTGCAGTTGATCCGCATGGGGGTCCACGTCAACCAGTCGGAATTCGTAGTGGCGCTGGCGGGCAACCCCAACGTGGGCAAGAGCACCGTGTTCAATGCCTTGACCGGTCTGCGGCAGCACACCGGGAACTGGCCCGGCAAGACGGTGGCCCGCGCGGAAGGCGGGTTCATGTATCAGGGACGCAGCTACAAGCTGGTGGACTTGCCCGGGACCTACTCGCTGCTGGCCACCAGCACCGATGAGGAAATCGCGCGCGACTTCGTGCTCTTCGGCCAGCCGGATGTCACCATCGTGGTGGTGGATGCCACGCGGCTGGAACGCAATCTGAACCTGGCTCTGCAGGTCATGGACATCACGGACCGCGTGGTGGTCTGTGTCAACCTGATGGACGAGGCCCGGCGGCACGGTCTGGCGTTGGACACGCCGGAGTTGGCACGCCGGCTGGGTGTGCCGGTCGTCGCGGTCACGGCGCGGTCGGGTGAGGGTATCGCTCAGCTCCTGCAGGCGGTCGATGGGGTGGCCACAGGTCAGCTCCCGTCGCAGCCCCTCCGTTCGGCGTCGCCGGCGCGTGAGATCACCAGTGCCGTGTCGGAACTGCGCGAGGAACTGGAACGCCTGTTGCCCGGTCTGCCGAACGCCGCCTGGGTGGCCACGCGCCTGCTGGACGGCGATCAGCGGATCATGGAGGCCGTGACCGGCGGCGAGTTGCTGCAGCTGGCGCGGTTCGCCACGGCGGATCAGAGAGCGGCGGTTTCCGGCGACACGTCCTCTGCCGGCGCGGACCGCGACAGATTTGCCGGTTTGTTCGCGAAGACCGAGGCCCTGCGATGGCAGATCGGCCAGCATGTGCATCAGT
>DAISIS010000029.1:17974-20497 GCA_036821925.1 Pirellulaceae bacterium | reverse complement strand
GCGACGCGGTTTCGCCACTCCCCCCCGGCTGTCGGCCGGCTGCTGACCGCCGCCGCCGGACGCCCCGCAACGCGACTGCCAACCCCGCCCCCCGCACTCAGCTCGACTCGCCATACTGGCGCGTGATGGACAACACTTCTTCCAGCACGCGGCGGTTGGTGCCGATGCCCTCGCCGTGATAGATGGTGCGGTTCCCGCGCCAGTCGGTGAAAGTACCGCCCGCCTCTTCCAGGATCGGCTGCAGCGCGGCAGCGTCCCAGATGCTCATCACCGGATCGATCATCACTTCAGCACGACCGGTGGCGACCAGAAGGTAGCCGTAGCAATCCCCCCAGGTGCGCGTGATCCGGGCGTGCCGCTGCAATTCCCGAAACACGTGCCCGGCGTCCCGGCGGTCGAACAGGTCGACCTGTGTGGTGACCAGCAGACCGTCGGCCAGATCGTCGCGGGACGATACGCGCGCAGCCTGCGGGGCGGAATTGCCGTGGCAGTACCAGGCACCGAAGCCTTCCGCTGCGTAGACGCACTCGTCGAGTGCCGGCACGAAGATCACACCCGCGACGCTGCGCTGCTGGTACACGACCCCCACCAGCGTGCCATAGAGCGGGACACCGCTGACAAAGGAGGTCGTACCGTCGATCGGATCGAGAATCCAGCGGAAGTCAGAGGTGCCTTCCCGCTGCCCGAACTCCTCGCCGACAATACCGTCGTTGGGAAATGCGGATTCGATTCGTTGCCGCAGCAGCAACTCCGCCTCCCGGTCGGCATTGGTCACGGGCGAGTCGTCTTCCTTGCGTTCGACCACAAACCGATCGCTGCGGAAAAACTGCAGCGTCAGCTGCCCTGCCTCGCAAGCCGCCGCGCGGGCAAGTTCCAACCGCGCCCTGAGAGCTTGACCATCCAGCCCCATAGCGATCCTATGTGTTTTCTTCGACCTCAGCGTCTGAGGGAGGTGCGAGGAGCTGAGACAACTTGATGGCTTCCAACTGGCGCCGCGAATTGTCCGTGACTGTCCGCAATGCCTCCTGCAGCCGCAACTGCGACTCCTCCGACATGCCCTCTGCCAGTGGCTCACCCGTATTGAGAGGGCCCTCGATCGCTTCGATCACCTCGAGTAGCGACACTTCATTGGGCGACCGCACGAGCGAATACCCCCCGTCGACGCCACGCGTGGAGCGGAGAATTCCGTGCGTCACCAGCGACCGAAGAATCTGGAGCAGGAACCACTCAGGCATGTTCCCCTCAGCGGCACGTTGACTGCAGGGCACCGGCGTCGCTGCATCACTCTTGGCAAGCTGCAGCGTGGCCCGCACTGCATAAGCGACTGTCCGTGATAGCTTCATCGTCGTGGCCCGCCTTCAAAACTGCTGTGCCCCCTGCCTGACGCGATCGACACCAACTTAGCAGAGCCAGAGTGAATGTCAATCAGTCGTGTCGGCGGAAGGCGTGCCAGATCAACAAGATGGCTCCGCACACCAGACAGCTGTCGGCCAGATTGAAAATGGGCCAGTCAAACCCGATTGCGTCGATCTTGAAGTGCAGCCAGTCGCGGACCGCGTACACCCGGTCACCCACCTGGTGGCCCCGCACCCCGGACCCCCACGTCAGCCCGTGCAACCCGAGGCGGTCGTACAGGTTGCCGAGAATCCCGGCGAACACAAACCCCAAGGCGACCGTCAGATGCAGATCGTGGGCGGCCC
The DNA here is from genome assembly GCA_036821925.1 of Pirellulaceae bacterium. GTDB lineage: Bacteria > Planctomycetota > Planctomycetia > Pirellulales > Pirellulaceae > JAAYDI01. Next base: position 18,797 of record DAISIS010000029.1, on the reverse strand, counting down.
GGGCGACGAACAGCCAGCACACTACCCCGAGCGCCGCCACACACGATAGCGCGGCAAAGACGATCACCTGGCCCTGACCGATTCCAAACAAGGCCCCCTCGTTCAGGTTCGTCTCGAACCCAAACACCCCCTCGATTAGCCAGATTGGGGGGGCAGTGCTGCCCCCTTCGGCGAGCGCCACGCCCAGCCGCTGGAAGATCCAGGACTTGGACCAGATGTCCAGCGTGAACCCAGTGAGGGCGATCGCGAAGAAGACCAGGTAACGAGAAACGGGGACCGCGCGGTCCGCCGCTTCAGCGTTGCTGCAACTGGCTGGCGCACTTGATGCAGTAAGGGGTATAGGGGATTGCATTGAGACGCGTCTTCGGGATGCGACCACCACACTCAACGCAAGCACCATACGTGCCCGACTCGATTCGTTCAAGAGCATCTTCGATCTGCCCGAGCGTCCCCTCGTCGTTCTCCATCAGGCTGAGCGTGAACTCCTGATCGAAATTGTCGCTCCCGATATCGGCCATGTGAATTGGCATACTCGACAGGTCGCCGCTGGCTTCCGTGCGGGTCCGTTTGAGCGTGGCGTTGGCCATCCCCGTCACATCACCGCGCAAACGAGCACGCAGCTCGATCAGCTTCTCCTTGTACTGTCGCAGGTCCGAATTCTTGCTCATCACACAGGTCCTGATTGGTGCGGCCCAGCCGCTGCTGAAACTCCACCTCTCCGGGTGCTCCGTCCGCCCCCGACTCTCTCATCCGCATCTCGCCCCGCAGCACTCTCAAAATCCAGGCCAAAGTGTGCTCCTAGCGGGCGATGGTCCGCCGTTAG
>DAISIS010000029.1:0-17874 GCA_036821925.1 Pirellulaceae bacterium | reverse complement strand
CACTCTCAAAATCCAGGCCAAAGTGTGCTCCTAGCGGGCGATGGTCCGCCGTTAGACCCTTTCAAGGTACAGCAGGGCACCGCACGTCGGTCGGCGCGAGACTCCTTATTCTAGGCAAGGGGTGGGTGATTGTCAAAGGTCGAGTGGCCGGCGGCGGCGGTGCGGCGCACGGCGCGGTGCGTCGTTGGACGCGGTTTCCATCGGGGAGACTGCGAAGCGGGCCGCCGGACTCGACTTGCCGCCGTCTTGCGCCTCGCTTAGACTTGCGCCCCGCGGCGCAGCACGCACGAGATCGGCTGTGCGTCGAGCGTGTTTCCCTCCCCGACGTTGTTGCCTGGACTGAATGAGACACTCGTGTCTACAACACCAATCGCCTTTCAGCGCTGTATTTCCCCCACGTGCGGAGCCACCTATGACGTTCGCGAAGTGCGCGTGGCGTGTGGTCGATGCGGTGATCTGCTGGACGTCGAGTATGACTGGGACCGGGCTGCGCCCCCCCGCAAGCTAACCGATCTCGAAACCCACTGGGCGCGCCGCCGCGAACCGAGCTGTTACAGCGGGGTCTGGCGTTTCCACCAGCTGTTGCCGTTCTGCCCACGCGATCAGATTGTCACGGTGGGGGAAGGGCAGACGCTCTTCCAACAGGCCGATTCCGTGGCCCGCTATGTCGACGTGCAGCCGGGCCGGCTGTATCTGCAGTATGAGGGCATGAATCCGTCGGGGAGCTTCAAAGACAACGGCATGTCGGCGGCGTTCACGCATGCCCGGATGACGAATGCCCAGCGCGCGGCCTGCGCTTCGACCGGCAACACCAGCGCGTCGTTGGCCATGTACTGCGCCGTGACCCGGCTCATGAAGGCCGTGATCTTCATCGGCTCGGGCAAGATCTCCTACGGGAAACTCTCCCAGGCGCTCGACTACGGCGCGCTGACCGTGCAGATTGCCGGCGACTTTGACGACGCCATGATGCGGGTGCGCGAAGTCTGCAGCGAACTGGGGATCTATCTGGTCAACAGCATCAATCCGTTCCGGCTGGAGGGGCAGAAGTCGATCATGTTCCGCGTGCTCGAGTCGCTCTCCTGGGAGCCGCCAGACTGGATTGTGGTGCCGGGCGGCAATCTGGGAAACTCCAGCGCCTTTGGCAAAGCGTTTGCCGAGCTGCACACGCTGGGGCTGATCCCACGGGTGCCGCGTCTGGCGGTCATCAATGCGGCGGGCGCCGACACGCTGTATCAGCTCTACGATCAGCGCGGCATGCGCTGGCAGGACGGCGCTCCGCCGATGGCGATTTCCGACGAGTATTTTGCCCGCATGGACGCCGAACAGTTGAAGGCGTCCACGATTGCCAGCGCGATCGAGATCAACCGCCCGGTCAACTTCCGCAAGTGCCTCCGCGCGCTGCAGACCTGTGATGGGGTTGTGCGGCGTGTGACCGACCAGGAGATTCTGGACGCGAAGGCCCAGGTCGGGGCAGGCGGGGTGGGGTGTGAACCGGCCAGCGCGGCGAGCGTGGCGGGAGCCCGTCTGCTGCGCGCCGAAGGGGTCATCGGTGCGGACGAGCGAGTCGTCTGCATTCTGACCGGACACCAGCTCAAAGATCCCACCGCCACGGTGGCCTACCACACGACCGATCAGGACCAGTTCAACAAGGTCCTGGGCAGCCGCGGGGTGCGGCGCGCGTCGTTCGCCAACCGCGCCGTCGCGGTGCCGAACGACTTGGGTGAGATCATGAAGGCGATCCGGCTCTACAGCTAGTTCCGCGGCACGGCCTGCGCCGGGACGCGTGCCGCGTGCCGTGTCCAAGACCCGGGCTGGCACGGCGCGCTGCCGCGGGCCTGCAGTCACCGAATTATCCTGTCTTCTTGTGGGGGGGGATCACGATGAGTGAACTTCGGCTGGCGATTCACGGCGCCGCGGGGCGCATGGGGCAGCGGCTGATCGCGCTGGCTGCCGCGGATCCGGATCTGCGTGTCGTCGCGGCGCTCGAGTCACAGACGCATCCGGACCTGGGCCGGGATGCCGGCCAGCGCGCCGGGTGCGACGCGCTGGGGGTCCCGCTGAGCTTCTCGCTGGACGCCGACGCGGACTGCCTGATCGATTTCTCGGTGCCGGAGGCGGCGCACCGGGTCATCAGCGTGTGCCGCCAGCGGCGGATGCCGCTGGTCCTGGCCACGACCGGCCTGAGCGCGTCGGATCACGAACTGGTGGCGCAGGCCGCGCAGTCGATTCCGCTGGTCTGCGCTCCGAGCATGAGTCTGGCGGTGAATCTGACGATGAAACTGGCCGGGATCGCTGCCGCCGCGCTGCGCGACTGCCGGGGAGGGGCCGATGTGGAGATCATCGAGTGCCACCATCGGTTCAAAAAGGACGCCCCCAGCGGCACGGCGCTGCGGTTCGGCCAGCTGATTGCCGAAGCCATGGGGCTGACGCAGCAGGTGCACGGGCGCGGGGGGCAGGTGGGCCAGCGCCCGCACGACGAGATCGGCTATCACGCCGTCCGCGCCGGGGACGATCCCGGCGCGCACACGATTCTGTTCGGTCTCTTGGGGGAAGCGCTGGAACTCACCGTGCGCGCCACCAGCCGGGACTGCTATGCCATCGGCGCGCTGCAGGCGGCCAAGTTCGTCGTCCAGCAGCCGCCCGGGCTGTATTCCATGTTCGATGTGCTGGGGCTATGAAGCCTGCGGGCGCTGCGCCGCCTGGGCGGCGAGCCAGACCGCGCCGTGCACGACCACGGACTCGCCCAGCGCCGCCGGCTCGATCGAGAAGCTGTCGCGCAGCGGCGGGAACACGTAGCGGGCGACCTCCTGACGCAGCGGCTGGAAGAACAACGGCTCGCCGATCAGCGACACGCCGCCCCCCACCACCACGACTTCCGGAGCCAACAGCGTGACGGCCTGGGCGATGGCCCAGCCCAGCACCTGACAGGCATGCGACAACACGCGTTGGGCGATCGCGTTGCCCGCTTCCGCCGCCTCGGCCACGACGCGGGCCGTCAGCTGATCGAGGTTCTGGTGGCAGCGTTCCAGCAGATCCTCGATCGACTGCGCGTCGGCCTGCTTGGCATCGGCCAGTCGCCGCTGCAGCTGCGCGCGGTCTGCGGGGCGCGCCGCCCCTGCCCACGGGGTCAGCGCGCCGGTGACCTCGCCGGTCAGCCGGGCCTGCGCGGCCGACGCGATGCCCCAGCCGCTGGCGAGCGACTCGACCGTCTGGTCCGACTCCGCGGCGTGCAGGCCGGGACGCAGGTGCCCGATTTCGCACGCGGCCGGACGCCCGCTTCCCAACAGCTGGCCATCGTGTACAAAGCCCCCGCCGACGCCGGTCCCGACCGTCATGAACAGCACGCTGCGGCGCCCCTGCCCTGCCCCGAAATGCGCTTCGGCCAGCGTGGCCACGTCGCAGTCATTGCCCAGGATCGCCGGCACACCCAGCGACTCGCGACACCAGCTGGCCAGGTGGAAGTTCTCCCAGCCCGGCACCTGGTGGCTCTTGATCACCCGCCCCTCCCGGGTGTCCACCGGTCCGCCAAAGCCGAACCCGACCTGCGTCACGCCGTGCGTGCGCACCAGGTCGCTGCCCAGCTGCCGGATCTGCTCCAGAATCCCGGCGGAGCCCCGTTGCGGGTCGATGTCGGCCCGCTCCAGCGCGCACAGCGCGGCGCTGCGCCCGTCGCCTACGCCGAGCTGCAGCTTGGTGCCGCCGATCTCAATGCCGAGGAACATCAGGCGTGGTTCCTGTCACCCACCGCGGCCGGGGCCGCCGCGTACCGCCCCAAGCGGTTGATCCGCGCGTGGACGTCGTTCAACACCCAGTGGAACAGGCACAGATGGATGCTCTCGACCATCCCCATGTCGTCCAGCTCCACGTGCAGCCCGTCCTGCTGCATCTGCTTGAGCTTGCCGCCGCCGTACCCGGTCAAGCCGAACGTGACCAGTCCGTGCCGGTTCGCCCAGTCCACGGCGTTGAGCACATTGGGGCTGTTGCCCGAACCGCTGATCGCGATGAGCAGATCCCCTTCGCTGCCGAAGTTCATCAGCTGCTGCACGAAGATCTGGTCGTAGGCCAGGTCGTTTCCAACGGCCATGATCCAGCCGACATTGTCGGTCAGGCTCAGCACCTTGAGCCGCTTGCGGTGCTCGTCGCACAGCAGGTTCTCCGGCAGGGTGCTCTTGCCGAGATCCTCGCACATGTGGCTGGCGGTCGTCCCGGAGCCGCCGTTGCCGAGGATGAAGACGTAGCGGCCGCGCTTCCAGGCCTCGTATATCAAGTCCGCCCAGCGCTCCACCGCCGCTTGATCCACCCGCCCGATCTCCTGCTGCAGCCGCTGCAGATACGTGTCGGCGGCCAACTCAATCCCGAGCATCTCCCGTCCTTTCAATCAGCTGGACAACGTTCCCGTGCTTGTCTGTTTCCACTTGCAGGTCTGTGTGCTCTTGCCGGTCTCTCCACGTTACAGTCCCGCGCCGCACCTGCCAACGGTCCGACCGGGGGAAAACCGTGCCGGACCCGGCCGCTTACGAACTGCCTGCCACCTCCCGGCCCGGCCGGTACAGCAGCAACGCACTCAACATGACCGCGGCAGTCAAGGCAAACAGGGCGCAGCGTGGCCACCCGGCCAGCACCACGAGCCGGTCGAACAGCCAGTACACCAGCGACGACAGGAGGATGGCCGTGAAATTCGCCTGATTCATCACGGCAATCATCCGCCCTTTCTGCCCTTCCGGCGGGCGTGACTGCATGAACACCTGCAGCGGGATCGCGTACATGCCGGCGAAGGTGCCCAGCACGATCAGGGCCACCAGCGTCCCGGAGAAACCGAGCAGGTGCCCGTGGGTCGGACCGGGCAGCGCCACCGCCAGCAGCGCTGCGATCAGCCCCCAGCCGCCCAGCCGCATGACGCGGAAGTCGGCCACTCCGTGCGACAGGCGACCGGCTACAATCGACCCCACGCCGATCCCGACCCCGATGCAGGCCTGCAGGATGCTCGTTCCCGTATCGCTCAGCTCCAGCTGCAGTTTGCCGAGCGAATTGACCGACGGGCTGGCCACCCCGGCCACGAGCCAGAAGATGCTCGAGGCCAGCACCGCACCGAGCAGGGGGCGGTCGGCCCGGAGCATCTGTCGGCTGTCGGGGGGCACCGTCAGCGCCGACCAGCGGAACGGCAGGCGTGGGGCGGCGGCGGGCACCTGCCGCACCCACAGCGACGTCAGCGTTCCCGCCACCGCAATGGCCACGCAGACCGCCGACGCCAGCCAGAGTCGATGGGCGGTCTCGGCCAGCGGCAAGGTGACGCCAGTGGCCAGATCGCACAGGAAACCGGCCAGCACAGCGCCGAAGATGATCGCCAGGAACGTCGTCATCAAGATCACGCCGTTGGCGCGCGGCAGGTCCTGCGGACGCAGCATTTCCGGCAGGATCCCGTACTTGCTCGGCCCGAAAAACGCACTCTGCGCGCCCATCAGGAACAGCACGACCAGCAGCCCGGGAAAGCCGCTCAGGCCGAAGGCCAGGAACGCCGCCAGGCCGCCCAGCATGACCAGAATCTCGGCCACCTTGGACAGCACGATGATCGCCCGCTTGCTGTACCGGTCCGCCAGATAGCCGGCGTAACCCGAGAAGATCACGAAGGGGGCCGAGAAGACGAACATCGCCTCCCACTGCCGATCCTGCGCGGCCACTTTGAGCGCCAGGAGGAGGATGATCTGCTTGAAGAGATTATCGTTGAACGCGCCGAGGAACTGCGTCACCGTCATGCCCCAGAACGAGCGGTCGCGATAGAGCGTCGGCAGTCCGTCCCCGGCGGTCGGCAGTGCTGACCGCGGGCGGACCGTCCGCGCATCGAGCGGTTGGTCGCCCGCCGCCCGTCCTGGCTCTGGAGCATCGTCACATGGCATGAGCGTATTATGGCCGATCCACCGGCCAGCCAACAAGGTAGCCCCGCGCCAGACGCCCGGCGGGTGCCCGTGCCCCGGGGGCTGGTCGAGTACTCGTCAGTCGCGCCCCGAGGTGCTGTCGCGGAGCTCGACCAGCTGCTCAGCGCCGGTCAGGCCGCGAATGTCCTCCGTGATGCGCATGGCACAGTACTTCGGACCGCACATGCTGCAGAACCGCGCGCTCTTGAACGTGTCCTGCGGCAGCGTCTCGTCGTGATACGCCCGCGCCGTCTCCGGATCGAGCGCCAGGCGGAACTGTGCCTCCCAGTCGAACTCGTAGCGGGCCTTGCTCAGCGCGTCGTCGCGGTCCTGGGCGCCGGGCCGGTGCCGCGCCACGTCGGCGCCGTGGGCCGCGATCTTGTAAGCGATCACCCCCTGGCGGACGTCTTCCTTGTCCGGCAATCCGAGATGCTCCTTGGGGGTCACGTAGCAGAGCATGGCTGCGCCGTACCAGCCGGCCATCGCCGCGCCGATGGCGCTGGTGATGTGATCGTAGCCCGGCGCGATGTCGATGATGAGCGGCCCGAGCACATAGAAGGGAGCGCCGTGGCAGATCTCCACCTGCCGGCGGATGTTCATCTCGATCTGGTCCATCGGGATGTGCCCGGGCCCTTCGACCATCACCTGCGTGCCGGCCGCCCAGCTGCGCTGGACCAGTTCCCCCAGCACCTCCAGCTCCGCGAACTGAGCCTCATCGCTGGCGTCGGCGATGGAGCCGGGGCGCAGGCCGTCCCCCAGGCTCCACGTGACGTCGTACTGCCGCAGGATCGCGCAGAGATCCTCGAAGTGGGTGTACAGCGGATTCTGCTGGCGGTGCGCCACCATCCACTTGGCGATCAACGACCCGCCGCGACTGACGATCCCGGTGACCCGTTTGGTGGCCAGCGGCAGATGCTCCAGCAGCAGCCCGCAGTGGATCGTCATGTAGTCGACCCCCTGCTGCGCCTGATGCTCAACCATGTCCAGGAAGTGCTGCGGCCGCATGTCCTCGATGTCGCCCCCCAGCTCCTCGAGCATCTGGTAGATCGGCACCGTCCCGACCGGCACGGGGGACGTGTCGATGATCAGCTGGCGGATGCGATCGATGTCCTTGCCGGTCGACAGATCCATCACGGTGTCCGCGCCGAAATGCAGGGCCGTGTGGAGTTTCTCCAGTTCAATCGTCTCGTCGCCGGTGACGGCCGAGTTGCCGATGTTGGCGTTGATCTTGCACCGCACGGCCACGCCGATTCCCAGCGGCTGCAGCCCGCGGGCCAGGTGGACCCGGTTGGCGGGGATGACCAGGCGGCCGGCCGCCACTTCCTGACGCACGCACTCCGCCTCCAGGTGCTCCGCCCGGGCCACCAACTCCATCTCCGGAGTCACCTCACCTGCCCGCGCTGCTTCGATCTGCGTCTTCGACATCATCCCACTCCGATCTGTCTGGCGCCGCCGTGCTCGCACGACGCTGCATATTCCCGGGCCCCCGGGGGGCACTGCCACCGTTCCAGAGTCATCCTACTGGCCGGTCGGGCTTTGTCAATTGACACCGCCGGCGGGCCGGCACGCCGGGGGACGGTCGGGCGTGGAGCGCCGGCGATCAGTCGTAGGCGAGATACGGGCGGAGCCACTTCTCCACCTCGGCCACCGGCATCCCTTTGCGCGCGGCGTACTGCTCCACCTGATCGCGCGCCACGCGGGCGATGGCGAAGTACCGCGCGCTGGGGTGCGCAAAGTAGATCCCGCAGATGCTGGCGGCCGGCTGCATGGCGAGCGTCTCGGTCAGCTCCACGCCGATGCGCTGCGGGGCCTGCAGCAGGTCAAACAGGATCTGCTTTTCCGTGTGGTCCGGCTGGGCCGGATAGCCGGGAGCGGGGCGGATGCCGCGATAGCGCTGGGCAATCCGGTCCTCATTGGTGAGGCACTCGTCGCGGCCGTAGCCCCATTCGCGCCGGACCCGCTCGTGCAGCCATTCCGCGCACGCCTCGGCCAGCCGGTCGGCCAGGGCCTTGACCATGATCGCACTATAATCGTCGTGCTGCGCCTCGTAGTGCGCCACGAGCTGCTCGGCGCCGTGTCCGGTGGTGAGCGCGAAGGCGCCCACGTAGTCGTGCCAGCCGGAATCGCACGGGGCCACGAAATCGGCCAGCGCCCGGAAGTCGCTCTGCCCCCGCTTCTCCCACTGCTGCCGCAGCGTGTGCAGCCGCGCCAGTTCCTCGGTGCGCTGCGCATCGCGCCACAGCACGATGTCGTCCCCCGCCGCGCCGGCCGGCCAGAATCCGTACACCGCACGGGCCTGCAGCCGCTGCTGCGCCACAAGCTCCTCCAGCATCGCCTGCGCGTGGTCGAACAGCTCCCGTGCGCTGGCTCCAATCCGCGGATCGTCGAAGATCCGCGGGTACTTCCCGGTCAGCTCCCAGGCCATGAAGAACGGTGACCAGTCGATGTACGGGACGAGCGTGTCCAGGCCGATCGGGTCCAGGACCCGGGTGCCGAGAAAGGCGGGAGTGTCGATGGTGGCGGCGTCCCACTGCAGCTGCGGCCGCCGCGCGCAGGCCTCCTGGTACGGGACCAGCTTGAGCTGGTGCTGTTCGTAAGATGCGACTAGCTGCTGCTGTTTGCGGCGGTTCTCCGCGACCAGGGCCGGGGCCAGCTGAGGGTTGATCAGCCGATCCACGACCCCCGGCGTGCGTGACGCGTCGCGCACGTGCAGCGTGGGGCCCGCATAGTGCGGCGCGATCCGCACGGCCGTGTGCCGCTCGCTGGTCGTCGCACCGCCGATCAACAGCGGGATGTGCAGCCCCACCCGTTCCATCTCCGCCGCCACATGGACCATCTCTTCGAGACTGGGCGTGATGAGTCCGGACAGGCCGATCAGATCGGCCGAGACCGCGCGGGCCTGCTCCAGGATCCGCTCGCAGGGCACCATCACCCCCAGGTCGATGACCTCGTAGTTGTTGCAGGCCAGCACGACCCCCACGATGTTCTTGCCGATATCGTGCACGTCCCCCTTGACCGTGGCCAGCACGATGGTGCCGCGCGTGCGGCGCCCCGGCGCATCCGCCTGCTGCTGCTTCTCCGCTTCCAGGTAGGGGAGCAGATAGGCCACCGCCTTCTTCATGACCCGCGCGGTCTTCACCACCTGCGGGAGGAACATCTTGCCGGCCGCGAACAGATCCCCGACCTGCTGCATGCCGTCCATCAGCGGGCCTTCGATCACGTCCAGGCAGCGGCTGCAGGCGCGGCGCGCTTCCTCCACGTCCTGCTCGATGTACTTGTCGATCCCCTTGATCAGCGCGTGAGCCAGCCGCTGGGCCACACCCGCGGCACGCCACGCCAGGTCCTCACCCGTCCGCTGCGGACCGCGCTCCTTCACCGTCTCGGCATACGCCACCAGCCGCTCCGTCGCGTCCGGATGGCGGTTCCACAGCACGTCCTCCACACGCTCCAACAGCGCACGCGGAATCTCCTCGTAGACCGCCAGCTGCCCGGCGTTGACGATGCCCATGTCCAGTCCGGCCTGGATCGCGCGGTACAGGAACGCCGCGTGCATCGCTTCCCGCACCGCGTCGTTCCCCCGCAGGGCAAACGACACGTTGCTGATCCCCCCCGAGACCTTCACCCCCGGCAACTCCTGCTTCAGACGCCGCGTCGCCTCCACGAAATGCAGCGCGTAGCTGTCGTGCTCCTTGATCCCGGTCGCGACGGTCAGGACGTTGGGATCGAAGATGATGTCCTCCGGCGGGAACCCGATGCGCTGCGTCAGCAGCTCGTAGGCGCGGCGGCAGACACGCACCTTGTGTTCCACCTCCACCGCCTGCCCCGACTCGTCGAACGCCATCACCACGACCGCCGCGCCGTAGCGGCGAATCAAGGCTGCCCGCCGCAGGAACTCCGCCTCCCCGTCCTTCAAACTGATCGAATTGACGATCGACTTGCCCTGCGTGCACTTGAGCCCCGCTTCGAGCACCGACCATTTGGAGCTGTCGATCATCACCGGGACCCGGTTGATGTCCGGTTCGGCGGCAATCAGGTTGAGAAACCGCGCCATCATGGACTCGCCGTCCAGCAACGCGTCGTCCATGTTCACGTCCAGCACACTGGCACCCGCTTCCACCTGCTCCCGCGCGACCGCCAACGCCTCGTCAAATTGCTCCTCGCGGATCAGTCGGGCGAAGCGGCGAGATCCCGTGACGTTCGTCCGCTCCCCGACCATGATGAAGTTCACGTCCGGGCGGAACGTCAAGGCCTCCTGGCCACTGAGCCGCGTGAACCGTTCGATCTGCGGCAGGCGGCGCGGCGCCAGCCCCTGCACGGCACGGGCGATCTCCTCGATGTAACGCGGCGTCGTGCCGCAACAGCCCCCCACCACGTTGAGCCAGCCGTTGGCCGCAAACTCCCGCAGCGTGGCCGCCATCTCCCGCGGAGTCAGATCGAATCCGCCAAACTCGTTCGGCAGTCCCGCATTCGGATGACAACTGACATACACCGGCGCAATCTTCGACAACTCCTCCACGTGCGGCCGCATCTGCGCAGGGCCTAACGCACAGTTGATCCCCACACTCAACAACGGGAAATGCGCAATCGAATTCCAGAACGCCTCGATCGTCTGGCCCGACAACGTGCGCCCCGCCTGATCCGTGATCGTGACCGAGGCCATCACCGGCAGCGCCACCCCCTGCTCCTCGAAATACCGGGCAATCGCGAACAGGCAGGCCTTCAGGTTGAGCGTGTCAAAGGTGGTCTCCGGAAACAGAATGTCGACCCCCCCCTCAACCAGGGCCGCCACCTGCGCGTAATACGACTCCACATGCTGGTCAAACGTCACCGCTCGATATCCGGGGTCCTCCACGCGCGGACTCATCGAGGCCGTCTTGGCCGTCGGGCCAATCGAACCGGCGACAAACCGCGGTCGCCCCGGCTCGCGCGCCATGAACTCGTCCGCCGCCCGCCGCGCACACGCAGCCGCAGCCAGGTTGATCTCCCGCATCATCCCGGCCGGCAGCGCAAACTCCTCCATCCCGATCGGACTCGAACCAAACGTGTTCGTCTCAATGATGTCCGCGCCCGCCGCCAGATATTGCCGGTGAATCTCCGTCACCATCTCCGGCCGCGTCAGACAGAGAATGTCGACGAAATTCTTCAGGTCTTTGTGATGGTTCAGCAGGCGATCCCCCCGCATGGAGGATTCATCGATACCCAGCGCAAAAACGGTTGTTCCCATGGCCCCGTCCAGGACCAGGATGCGCTCGTTCATCAACTGCTCTAACTGCTGGCGAACCAGAGAACCGGGGACTGCTGGCATGCGATTGACTTTGACTGGCCGCCGGCGGGCACCCGGCGTCGGACGACGTCGAAGGCTGGGCCGGCTGATGTTGACTGGACTTGTCTGTGTCTGTAGGAGTAACCGGAGCTGGCGCGCCTGGCAACGATCGCCGGAACGCAGCCTCTCAAGTATTCCAGATGCCCGGCAAACGGACAATGAGATCTGGACTTATCACGGTTTCTTGTGCTGCCTGGCTTGCGCATATTGCGCAGCATGTTTAAGCGATAAAATCTCGCTGAAGCTCAAGGCCGTCATAATCGGAACCGATAACAGAGGTACGACGTGACACGCTCGGAAGCGTGCCGCGTGCGCGGGACGTTACTACCGCCAGCTAACATGGACGTTGGGCATGAGCACACCACATCGGTTATCCACTCGGGACGATACGGCACCGGTTGCGGAGGTCAGGACGCGGCGTACGCGGGCAGCCGCTGCGGGGCGGGACACGTATGGTGCGGAGAACCTCCCGGTTTTGATTCGCCTGCCCGATCTGGCCACGGCCCGAACTCAGGTGGCAGCGGTGGGCGGCTCTCGGGAACGGGAAGCTAAAGCTGAAGACGTGCCGGCTGCGGTGTCTGTGCCGAGTGTGGTGGCCGCGGAGCCGCAGCCGATCGACGCTGGTCTTGAGCCGCTGCGGGGTACGGGGACTCAGTGCGCGGCAGCGCCCACCGGCCACGGTCGCGCGGGCCGGGGTACCCCCAGGCCCACCCCAGCTCGACCGTCCGAGGGCGCTGGACAGCTGCTCTGGGCGGTGGTGCTAGCCGGCGTCTTATTCGCCGTCATCGTCACGGTCAAGGAATGGAATCAGACTCCGCGGGGGAAAGCGGAGCCGAGTCGGGATCAGCATGTGGGAATTCCAGACCTGAACGAGGATTTCCAGCTGCGTCAGCCCTTACAGACGCCGGCCGCGGACGTCTTTCCCAGCCCACCGGAACTGGCACCGGCGGCCAACGCCCTGTCGGCTCAGCCTTCTGAGCCCAGTGACGTGGCCAGCACGCTGACGGCTCAGCCTTCTGAGCCCAGTGACGTAGCGCTGGAGCGGGACGCCCCGGTCGCGCCGGAGGCGGTGGGGTATGCCGACGGGGTCGAGCAGGACGCGGGGGGTGTTTACAGCAGTTATCCCTCCACGGGTGTGGACATGGTGGAGCCGGCCAGTGCCGGTGCGACAGAGGTCGGCTGGCCACCGGCGACCGACCGCAGTCTGTTCCGCAACGCGGAACGCAGTGTACCGGATGCACAGTATCAGCAGCGTTAACACGACAAACGCGTATTTCGGACGATAGGTCACATCATGAACACTGTGGACCAGGCCTTCATCAAGGCCTTTGCCAAGCATGCCCCCGCTGCGTATGGGGAGCCAGAGTCGACGACCGCCGGCCATCAGAGCCAGCCGCCGGACACGGGGGTTGCATCGGCCGCCTTGGTGCTGCCCAGTGCCGATTCACAGGGTCTGCGGTACCGCATTGACCGGCCGACGTCGCGTGTGGCCGGCCAGCTGACTGCGCACATCATTATGCCGGCCGTGGAGCAGGTGCAGTCGTATCAGCCGCAGGACCTGAGCACGTCTCCGTCCGTGCAGGTGGTCGTCGAGGACCGGTTGCAGGCGCTGGCTGAGGCCTTGCAGGCCAGTCGCCAGGCGCTGCCTCCCGCCCCGGCGGCCGCGGGTGAGGATGTGGATCCGGTGGCGGCGGCGATCAAGCCCCTGGTGTTGATGGCGGTGCCGCAGACCTATCGACCCGATCTGCAATCGGAGGAAGTGAGCTGTCTGGAGTGCCGTGATCCGGAGCCCGGTGTGCCTGGCGCGCCGGCCGCGGAGATGCGATTGATGGCCGACGAGGCGGCGGCCCCGGCCAGCGGTCTGGACCAGGATCTGGCGGCGATCATGACGCGGGCGAGTGCCGTGGACGCGGTGGTGCTGCCGGGCGGCGAGTCGCCGGTTGCGCCGCCCACCCCCGGACTGACCAGCGCGGAGGCCGCAGCGCTGCTGGGTAGCGCCGAGCCCGGCGTGCCGGAGCGGTTCACCCCGGCCTGGGAAGTGGACGCGTTCCGCTGGCCCGATCTGTGCAAGCGGCTGGACGAGGCCAGCGGCCGGAAGCTGACGCAGTCCGGCGCCGAGCTGTACATGGCCGTGCAGGACGGTCTGAAGGTCATTGCCATCACCAGTTTCGGGCGGCAGGAGGGGCGCACGACGCTCGCCCTGTCGCTGGCCCGCAGTGCTGCGGCGGCCGGCTGCCGTGTGGCGCTACTGGACGCCGATGCCGCGCACCCGCAGTTGGCCAGCCAGGTGGGGCTGGACGCGCCGTGCGATTGGCAGCAGGTCGTGCGCAGTGGGCAGCCGCTGTGCGAGGCGGCCGTCGCCTCGCTCGAGGATCGGGTGACCTTGTTTCCGCTGTCCGGCCCCGACCCGTCGCTGTCCGGACGCTGGGACGATCCGGCGTTGACGGCCGCGCTGCAGGAGCTGCAACACGCGTTCGACTTGATCGTGCTGGACACGCCGCCGGTAGCGGCGGGGGGGCTGTCACCGGCGCCGGTCAGCGGCGCGTGTCAAGTCGACATGGCGCTGGTGGTGCGGGACATCCGGACCACGGCCGAGGACACGTGCCTGGCGGCGGTGGCGCGGGTCCGCGCGATGGGCGTGCGGGCCGTCGGCATTGTGGAGAACTTTGCGCTGGCCGTGCCAGCCGGTCTCTGACAGACGCTTTCGGGGTGGGGCCGAGGTGAGCGATGTACGAAGCCTACTGGCAGCTGGCGGCCAAGCCGTTTGAGAACACCTCCGACACGCGGTTCTACTATCCGGCCGAGCCGCATCAGGGTGCGTTGCTCAAGCTGCGCTACGCCGTGGAGAACCGGCGCAGCGCCGCCCTGTTGGCTGGCGGATCCGGCCTGGGCAAGTCGCTCATCGTGCAGTCGCTGCTGCGGCACCTGGGGGACACCTACGGGCCGCGACCGCAACTGGTCTTTCCGCAGATGCCGCCCGATCAGCTGCTGGCGTATCTCGCGGAGTCTCTGACGGGCACGGCGTGCGACGGCAGTCCGCCGACGGTGCAGCAGAGCGTGCGGCGCATCGAGCAGCAGCTGGCCGAAAACGTCCGGGCCGGGCGGCACGCGGTGGTGGTGATCGAGGATGCACAGGACCTCAGCGAGAGCCACGCGCTGGAGACGATCCGCCTGCTGTTGAACTTCGAGTTTGCGGCGACCACGCCGCTGACGGTGCTCCTGGTCGGGCAGCCGCCGCTGCTGACCGTGCTCGACCGGCTGCCGGAGCTGGACGAGCGGCTGGCGGTGAAGTGTCTGTTGCGGCGGCTGACCCGGGACGAGTCGATCTGTTACATCCAGCACCGCCTGCAGGCGGCCGGCGCGCAGCGCGCGATCTTCGACACCGCGGCGTTGGAAGCCGTGCACGAGCTGGCGCTCGGCGTGCCGCGCCGCATCAACCGGCTGTGCGATCTGGCGCTGCTGATCGGGTTCGCCGAGGAGCGGACGTCGCTCGGCCGCGCGCAGATCGAAGCTGTCGCCGACGAACTCGTGGCGGTCGCCGCGGATTGAGCGCGGGCAGCGGCCCTACAGGGCGGGACCCGGTGCGGCTATACTCGGGAGTGTGAACGACATCGCGCTGGGCACTAACCTGGTTTCACCCGCGACCCGTCCCACCAGGTGCTGCGCGGTGCCGTGGCTGATCCCGCTGGTGCTGCTCGGCGCGTGGCTGCGTTGTGCGCAGGTGCACGAGAGTCTGTGGCTGGACGAGCTGCACACGTCGTGGGTCGTGGCGGACGGGGCCGGAGCGGTGGCCGACCGGGCGCGGGCCGGGAACCAGAGCCCGCTGTACTTCGGGCTGGTGTGGGGCGTGGTTCAGCTGCTGGGCCATCACGAGTGGACGCTGCGGCTGATCTCGCTGGCGGCCGGGATCGGGCTGATCCTGGGCACGTATGCGCTGGTGCGGCGCTGGAGTCACAGCGTGGCGTCCGGCCTGTTCGCGGCGCTGCTGGTGGCCATCAGTCGCGACTGCATCTTCTACGCGCAGGAGGCGCGGCCGTACGCACTGCTGCAACTCTCCGCGGTCGCGCATGCGGCGCTGTTTGTGGAGCTGGTGCAGCGCCCGACGCGGGCCCGCCGCGTGGCGCTGGTGGGCGGTGCCGCCTGGCTGTTCTACCTGCACTACACGAGCCTCCTGTTCTTGCTGGCCGAGGCTGTCTGCCTGGTCGGCTGGTGGGCGTGGGGCGCGCCCCGCCCCGCCTATCGACTGCGGGCCGCGGCCCTCGATGCCCTGGCGAGCGGTCTGCTGATGACGCCCGCCCTGCAGCACGTGCTGCAGGTCGCTCAGCAGCGGCAGAACTGGTCGCGCATCGTCCCCAGCTGGCCGGCGCTCGGGCTGCAACTCGATTTCCTGGCGTTCGTGCTGGTGCCCGCGCTGGGGCTGGCCGTGGGGATCGGACTGCGGCTGACGCGGTCCGGTTTCCGCTGGCGCTCGCTGCCGGCCGCCTGCACCGCCTGCTGGCTGACGCTGCCACCGCTCTGGGCGTTTGCCAGCACGTGGACTGGCCTGGCCGCGCTGGCCATGCTGCGGTACCTCGTCATTTCGTTGCTGGCCGCCATCGTCTTTGCGGCGCTGTGCCAGGCGAGTTTCGCGAGTCGCGCGTATCGCCTGCTCCTCAGCCTGGTGGTCGTCGCCAGCGCGCTGGCCGGGAGCGGCATGCTGGCGCAGTGGACCGCCGACGGCCGGTGGATCGGCGATCGGGACGAACCGTGGAATGCGCTGGTGAGCTGGCTCAACCAGCGCTGGCCGGCCGACCCGTTGCCCGTGCTGCTCTGCCCCGGGCTGCTGGAGGACGCCGCCGTCGTACCCGGCACGGATGCCGAGCTGGAGCAGTACTGCCTGTTCCCGCTGCGGGGCCTGTATCAACTCCAGGCCGCACCGCTCGTGCCGCTGCCGACTCGCCGTACGGTGTGTCTCACGTCGGAACTCCGCCAGCGTCTTGGCGCGTCTGGCGGCGCCTGGGTGGTGATCCGCGCATCAGACCGGACGGCCCAACCGATCCTCGAGACCCTGGCGCGCCAGATGGCGGCCCGCCCGTGCGAATCGCACCGACTCGGCACACTGCGAATCGCGCGGCTCGTGTGCGAGTGACCCGTGTTCCCCATCGCACTGCGCGCTCGCTGACCCAGGGCTGCGCTGGGTGGCTGCGCCCCCGAACTTGTCCTCGGCTGTTCCACACGCCTAGTCTCCCGGACGGCCGATTGCCATCCTGAAAGTGGAGATGGCAAAATGCCCTTCAGGGCACGTCGGATGAGTATCTGCCGCTTCCAGTATCAATCACAGAACGTCGGCCGAAACTCAGTCGCGAAGCGACGGTCCTATCCAAGCCCAGGGCCAGGCAACGCGAGCAACGCGAGCGTTGACGCCGCCCTGGGTACCCTAGTCCAACCCACCGGTAGCCACAACGTGGCGGCCCTAACGGGAACCAATCGAAGATGTCCCAATCATTAGCGCAAATCTACATCCACTTGGTATTTTCCACGAAGAACCGCACCCCCTGGCTGCGCGACGAGGACCTTCGCACTCAGCTCTACGCCTACCTAGCGACCATCTTGCGGGACAACGTGGACTCACCTGCACTGATTATCAACGGCATGGAGGACCACCTCCACGCGTTGATCCGGCTCACCCGACGCTTCGCCGTAATGAAGGTGGTCCAAGAAGCGAAAACGGAAACGAGCAAATGGCTGAAACGCCAACTCCCTGGCGGAGGAGATTTCGCCTGGCAGGCCGGCTACGGTGCATTTTCTGTCAGCGCCTCGTTGGTCCAGGACGTGAAGAAGTACATTCAAAATCAACAACAGCATCACGAGCGCATGTCCTTTCAGGACGAACTCCGCGAGCTCTGTCGGCGCCATGGACTGGAACTGGACGAACGATACGTGTGGGATTAGGGCCGTCCCGTTGGGACTCCATTCCATTACCAACGGAAGGAGATTGGCGTGGTTAGGCAACCCAGGGCTACGCCAAGGCTCGCAAAGCTCGCCTTGGCTGCGCCCTGGGCTGCGATAGGGCTGTCCCTTCGGGACGGAAACTTGGATGTGTGAAACTCAGTCGCGAAGCGACGGTCCTATCCAAGCCCAGGGCCAGGCAACGCGAGCGACGCGAGCGTTGATGCCGCCCTGGGTACCCTAGTCCAACCCACCGGTAGCCACAACGTGGCGGCCCTATCCCACCCAGGTCTGACTGCCGGCACTCGGCGGTCCGGCAGCGGATCCTGGCCGCCAAAGAGCGCGGCGAATCAAAGGGGTCAGGCCTCTTTGTTTCGGCCCAGGTCTCTGGTAGACTCCTGTTTTGGCTGCCAGGCAGGGGAAATCACGATGCCACGACCATCTCGCGCCGACGAAGCCGGCGGACTTTATCATGCCCTCAATCACGGACATCTGCGGGCCGAGATTTTTCACAAGGACGAGGACTTTGCTGCCTTGGAGAGGATTCTGCACGAAGGGCTGCAGCTTCACCAGGTCCAGCTATTCAGCTACCAACTCATGCCCCATCACTATCACCTGGTGTTGCGCCCTTTGGTTGACGGCGAAATGAGTCGATGCATGGGCTGGGTGGGCGGAACGCACACGACGCGATATCATGCTCATTACCACACC